>JACZST010000181.1 GCA_022574065.1 Acidobacteriota bacterium | reverse complement strand
CCGTCGTTGTGGTGGAGGAGGTAGTGGTGGCGACCGAGGACGTAGGTGCGAACGGGGCAGTCGAGGTGATTGGTGTGGGGACCGATCCGCCGTCGCCAGTCGGCTCGCCGCACGCCGCGGCCAGGAGGGCCAACCCGACGGCAATGATGACGGTTCCTCGATTCATCCCACGTGCAAGTCTGCCAGGTCTCGGAAGTACGAGACCAAACGCCGATGAGCGCCCTCGGTCTCGCACCGAATGGGTACATCTCCGCAGTCACTCCGTGACACCTCCCCTCCTGGTGACGTACCCGCTGCATCGGCCAGCGTGCGGGAATGTCACCAGCGGATCGACATGGTCGGTTGGTAGTCTCGGAACGGAGGAGAGCGTGCATGATCGACAACCGAGGGATCGCCTTCAAGCAGGCCTATTGGCGACGGATTATCGAACTCCTACCGCTGGTCGTCGATGGTGCTCAACCAGGGATCGCAGTGTCGGCGTCCGAAGCGAGGATTCCCCGGAAGTATCGGACTGAGATTCGCCGGGCGAGGTCCAGCCAGATCGAGTTCTACGATGCCGAGGAGGTTGCCGACATCGCGAGCGGTTTCGCATTCGCGAGAGTGGTCCGGACGTTCGAAAGTCCCAATCCCAGGAACCCCACCGCGCCGCTTGTCGGCGATGATCTGGAGACTCACCTAGCAAACGCACATCACGATGTTGTCGTGGATCTGCAGCGATCGATCGAGCGGGAAATGCTGGCTGTTGAGCCGGACTCCAAGAAGGTGGCCCTTCTTCGATCCCAAGTGCGCCAGCGGTTGGACCTGATCTCGAACCTATTGCACGCCTCGCCACCACCGGCTCCCGGATCATGGACCCACGCGATATCGGACGGGTTTGTTGGCGTACACGATCGAATCGGCCGATTACTGGACCATCTCGAGGCTTGAGAGCCCGATCAGGCAGCACCAGTCGCTTCACGGCCTCAACTACACACCTGAGGCGAAGGTGCGCGCGGTTACGAGTTCTCCGGGCGATCAAGACGCACGGTTGCGGACTTCGCAGACCGATTCGCCCCATCTCTCCAGCGGATATTCATTCGGGCAGTTCTGCCACAACTAGAAGCAGCCGAGGAACAGGCGTGCAACGCACGCAGGCGAATTGATTCGCTCGACCCGCGCGAAGTGGACGAGTGGTGGGCCGACGTTGAACGCGGATTTGATGCCGAGGGTCTGGTGGCGATGCCAGACACGGAGGGATTGCGACCGCGGCCTTCTACCCAGGTGGCGGCCTTCCTGATGGACCGCGGTGTGCCGGGGAGTGACGCCGCGGCATGACGAGTACAACAACCGTCGCGGAGCCGAGTTCGCTACCCGCGATCGCGAAAGGCGAACCGGCCGCAGCATTGGCTCTCGCTGAAGGTGCGTCGGTCGCTGAGGCCGCCCGGAAGGCTGGCGTGTCGGACCGCACCATCCGCAGGCGACTGGATGATCCTGAATACAGAATGGAGATATCACGCCTCCGGGGGAAAATCCTCGACGCCGCGGTAGGCAAGTTGGTGGCCGCTACCGGTGACGCGGTGAACTCGCTTCGAGAACTCCTCTCGGCCGTGTCCGAACATGTCCGCTTAGGCGCGGCAAAAGCCATCCTCGAAATGGGTCTCTCACTGCAAGAAGCCCTCACTACGCATGCCCGGATCACCACCCTCGAAGAGGAGTTCTCAGTAAGACGGCGGCGGCGGATCACCGAGGTGGGGTGATGCCGCGGCGAACGCGTCTACGGACCGAGAAACGGTTGGCTGAACTGGAGGCATACGCGCGATCCACCGCGCCGCATGTGCAGCCACCCTGGGAAATGACAGCCGACGACATCGCCGTAGTGCTCACCGTTCTTGAGCGGGTGCAGGGCCGCCCCGCGGTGGACAGGCTCATCGCCGAAGCGGCGAATCGCCCCGAGGCTGGCCGAAGCGGCACCCCCGGCGGATGAAGTCCAACAGTGCTGCTGGTCGGCCAGGCGCGGTTTGTGCGGCTTCTTGAATTCTCGAAGGCCCGACGGGTCTCAAATTCTGTCCGAGGGCGGGGCTAGTAGTCGCGCTCGCTCTCCTCGAGTTTCGCAGCGTCTCGCTGATGCCTCAGGTAGTCCAGGACCTGGCTACTCCAGCTTGTCACGGCCTCCGGCTCATCAGGCCAGGCTTCGATGCTGGCTATGAGGCCCCCATACCAATCCGAAGGCGGACCGGTGAACCCACCGCTGAAGAGCTTTCCCCAAAGAGCGTTGCCGATCTCTTTGTTGGCAGCGAAGTTGGTTAGGAGCCAACGTGGAATCTCAGTTAGAGACACCGGATTGACCGAGATGGCGTCGAATGTGCCTGAAATCAGTTGCTCTGACGAGTCGTGTTTCTACGGTCGCCTGGCAACGAAGATGCTTGAGCACGCGGCCTGGCATGGTCGTTGAAGGTGGCGTACAGACGCAGGTGTTCTCCTAGAGGACCAGGCATATCGATGAGTGCGTTCTGGACGCTCACGAACCTGCGGCCAACCCCCGCAGCAGCTTCATCCGATCGGTGAAATCGCCGACTGTCTGGACGGCTGGATCATACGTCGGGTCGAAGGCCAGCTCCGCAGCGCCGACAGCCTGGGTCGCGGCGATGTCTGAGGCGATCTGATCGGGCGAACCCGTATAGACCTTCCGGTCGTCGCCCAGCGGCGAATCGGTCACGCGCTACCTGAAGCGGCGCAGGGTGGCCAGGGCGACGAGTCCGAGACTCGCCTCGCGCTGCAAGCTGGCGGGCCGTGGACGGTCGGCGACCCCGACTTCCCGTTCTGCGTTTCTACCGCAGATCTGCCCAACGGGCCGTTCCAAGCTGTCGCCGCTATCGAGTTGTTCTCGTTGCAGGGTCGGTCGGTCACATGTACGTATGTTTCACAAGCGAGACCTCGGACACGCTGCAAGGGGGCACCCAGCTCACCGATTGGACGGGCCGCCGCACCATCCGGAATGTGGCGATCCGCTTCGAGCTGCGTGACGGTTCCTTCGAGGTGAACGCGACGGCTCATATCGCAATCACGGGATCGCAGCTGAATGTCGGCCACTTCGCCGGCGGCGATAGCACCGCAAGAGACTTCAGCATCACCGTCATCGGCGACCCACTGCCAGGCTTCGGCACGAGGCGGTATAAGAATGCAGAGGTCAGTCATACACACGCTGGCATCATCAACGAGACGGTCTTTTTCGACGGGGGCACCGGAGAGGTCTCCTGCTGCTTCCCCAACACCTTGGATGCGAACCATGTGATCACGATCGGTTGAGATACCGAGGATGACGACAGAGGCACGGGACCGACGACGACGATCAGTGAAACCTGGGGACCGACGCCGTCGTGTGGACGGTAGCCTCATCATCTCGACAGGCACGAGTAGGCGAAGGTCGACGGTGGTTATCGGCTAGCACCCTGACTCGAGGATCCGGAGTCATGCGACTCGCGTAAGGCCGTGAGCTTCCACGGGCTCAAAACACTCCGCTCTGCAACAAGAACCAGCATGACCAGGCGTGACGGTTAGCGCCGTGACATGATCGGCAGAGGTCGCCTTTGCCACTTTCCACTTTTCGTACCCCTCCAATTTCAGTGTCGAACACCCTGTTTAACCGGTATCCGACATCTCATCGGGCAGAACAAGTCCAGAACACGAAAGCCGCGGTGTGCATGATCGTCGGGGCGCAGGGATCCCACTGCTCCTTTTGGGGTCCCAGCGGTGGCATCAGGCCGACACCGTCACCCGATCCGGTTCCTCCTGTGGTTCCGGAGGGGTGCCCTGTGAGACTTCTTGACCAGCACCGGTATCCACTTGTGGCCGTCGGCCGGCTCGATGGACGTGTCTAAGACGTCTTGGCGACACTTCAGCCCTTGAGCGGTGAGGAAGATTCCCGGAGCTCCGCAGACAGTGCATCGGAACTTCTGTTTTTTGAGCCTCATCTTGGGCATCATGCCCTCGTGGTCGTCTGTGGTATCGGGTCGGCGCTGATAGTCACAACCGTGGCGAACATGCCCCCTTGGAGGTAATGGACACTGAGATGGCCACAGGCCTGACAGACGGCTCGTCCCCAACCGGCGGTCACCAGGCCAATGGTTTCGAGGAGTGAACAGTTCCTCCGTGCCCGGATACCTGTCCGCATTTTTCCCATTCCGCTGACTCCAACGCATTTCGACGGTTCGATGACTTTCGCCATCGGCTATTACCGGGCTCGCCTTGGGTGCCATCTTCAGAGAACCCCGAATGACTAGTCCCAATTCAAGGAGCTCCCAGCCGGTTGACATGGGCGGCTGATTCGGTGGTTTAGATG
>JACZST010000180.1:382-4351 GCA_022574065.1 Acidobacteriota bacterium | reverse complement strand
CAGTGCACACCCATTAGGGGGCTATCGGCGGTACTCCACCCAAAAGGGGGAGAGACAAGAGGAGCGACTCGCGACTTGCGACTCAACAAACACTTCGTACCGTCGGGTACGGGTTGACCAGGCCTCCGCCGACGACCCCCAGGCCGAGATGGAGGTGCGCCGTCGTTGCGTTTCCCGTGGTCCCCACGAATCCGATTGTCTGACCCTTGTTGACCCGTTGCCCGTTCCCCAGGCCCGCCGGGTAGCCGGAGAGGTGGGCGTAGTAGTAGAAGTTGCCGTCATCGGCGGTGAGATACACCTGACGCCCGCCCGTGGAATGCCAGTTGAGGCGGATCGACCCCGAGTACATGGCAACGAGCGGCGTCCCGAGAGTAGCCGACATGTCGACACCCTTGTGGGTGCGGCCACCCGGTCGCGCCGCTCCCCAGGTGTCGATGAACCAGGTGTTTCCTCCGACCGGGCACACCACTCCGGCAGTCGAATCCGGCGGCAATCCCTTGCCGCCGCCTGACTGCTGCGCAGCCCGCAGCGCCGCCAACCGCCTCAGCTCTCGCTGGTATCTGTTGTAGGCGTCCTTGTACTCGGCGTCTGCCGTGTGGAACACGGCGTCGGCGCTCTCACGGGCAGCCGCCAACTTCTCCACAAGCGCGGCCTGCTCAGCCTCGAGCACCTCCACCTCGGCTCGTTTGATTGCGATGTCGAGCTTGAGCCGGTCATTCTCCCGGTTGACCGCGCTGAGCAGGTCGAGGGCGGCAAGGTCCTTGTTGGCCGCGCTGTCGATCAAGGTCTGACTGGTGATGAGATCCTGGATCGAGGCCGCGCTGAACGCAGCGGCGATCAGCCCGTTGGCGCTGCTGGTGTAAGCCTCGATGACTACTTCCTGGGCGTTGGCGCGCAACTCGGCGGTACGCTGATCGAACTCCTCGATGGTGCGATCGAGACGGACGATGGTGTACGAGAGGTCGCCCAACTCGAGTTCGATGCCCTCCAGCTCGAAGATGGCCTCGCCGACCGCCTGGTTGGCCGCCAGCAGATCCTGGTAGGCGTGCTCTTTCGCCGCCTCCGTCTTCTCGACCTCGGTCTTCGTCTGAGCACCGGCGGCAATCGGTACCAGGGCGAGCAAACCTAGGAGGAGACCGAAGACGAGAAGGTGGCCCAGTGGTCGAACCCGTTCGAACATACGACCGGGCAGGCTAGCGCCTGATCCCGCTTGGCGCCCATCCGCTAGATTCGCCGCCATGACCGATAAGGGTGAAACGTCCGAAGGCCTCGGATCGGATGACACCGCGCCCGAGAAGGCATTCGACCCGGAGCCCGCCCACCGGGTGTTCTCCGTCGATGCGTTCAACTCAGCGTGGGATCTGATCGAGAAGCGGGATCGGTCAGAGGCCGAGATGGAGGAAATGATCGCGCTCGCCCAAGCCTCGGCATGGCACTGGTCCCAACGCCAGGATGTGCGGCCGAAGAACCTCTCGATCAGCGCCTGGCAGCTGGCCCGGGTTTACGCCGAGGCCGGTCGGTACGACGAGGCGGAGCGTTACGCCAACCGGTCGTTGGAGATCAGCAAATCCGGGGATGTCGGCCCGGTGTTCATCGGGTATGCCTATGAGGCGCTGGCTCGATTGGCCAGAGAGACCGAACAACTCGAACTCCGCGACGAGTGGCTCGCCCTGGCACGGGCGGAAGCAGAGAAGGTTGAAGATCCCCTGGATCGCAACCAGCTCGTCAGCGACCTCGACGAAATTGCCTGAGTCGGTAGCCTCTACGGAATGACGAACACCGATCAGGGTTCTGTCGACGTCTCATTTGCCCCGAAGCGGACCGTCGTCGGGAGGCTCCGCGGCGGCGTTACCGCGTTCATCTACCCGCTGCTGCTGGTCGCTACCAGCCTGGATGTTGGATTCCGCAAGGCGGGTGACCTTCAGGACTTCGCCGCCACTTTCGTTGGGTCCATCCTCACCGTGGTGGCCTTGCCGACGGTGTGGTTCGTCTCCTTCGACTTCATCGAAGTCACCCGCATGACGGTCCTTGTCTTCGGCTTCGTCACCAGCCTCCCTCTCTGGTACCTGCTCGGTGCGGCCATCGGTGACCGATCCGAAACCTGGGGGAATTGGTTCCGCACCTATGCGACGACGTGCATGCTGTGGACGCTGGCGAATTTTGCCGCGCTGGCGCTGCTCTCGGTGTTCGTTTCGTAGCGCCGCTCAACCCAGGGTTCGAGACGTCATATAGCCGGTCTCGAACCCCGGGTTGACAAGAAGAGGGGAGGCTGCTCCATTCTGTGGGCTCGAGACGTCATATACCCGTTCCTGAACCCAGGGTTCGCGTCCGTGGGCCCGTCAACTCAGGAAGAGCTTGGGGCGGAACAGGTCGTCGTGGACACGGAGCGCGTAGCGGTCGGTCATCCCCGCGACGTAGTCGAGCACCTGGGTGAGGGTCTTTGCGTCATTGTGCCGATACGTCTCAGGGATCTCGTGGGGATGATCGAGGTAGTAGCCGACGAGATCGCGGATGATCTCCCGTGCCCGGCGCCGCGGCGACTCGGCATCACCGCGCAGGTACACGTGCTCGAACATGAACGCACGCAGCTCGAGCATCACCTCCAGGGTCTTCTCGGAAATGGCGACCTCCCCGCGACGCATCGACTCGTTGACCACCGAGGAAATCATCGACTCGATCCACTCCCGCCCCGGCTCTCCCAGCGACTCGATGACACTGTCCGCAAAGTCGCGCTCGGTGAGGATCCCCGCCCGCACGGCATCGAGGGCGTCGTGGGCGAGGTATGCGATCCGGTCGGCAAAACGGACGATGGTCCCCTCCGGCGTTGCGGGAGGCTTCGTCACCTTCCACGGGTGCGCCCTGATCCCGTCGAGGACCTCGATGGTGAGGTTGAGCGGCTCCAACACCTCGAAGATCCGTACCGACTGCTCGGAGTGGAGCCATTGTCCCTCGACGAACTCGCTGAGAGCTTCCTCGCCGGTGTGGCCGAATGGGGAATGGCCGACGTCGTGACCAAGAGCGATCGCCTCGGTCAACGACACGTTCAGCGACAGATACCTGGCGATGGCGGCGCCGATCTGGGTTACCTGGAGGGTGTGGGTGAGCCGGGTGACAAAGTGATCACCCTCCGGGTTCATGAACACCTGGGTCTTGTGCTTGAGTCGGCGGAACGCCTTTGAGTGCACGATCCGGTCGCGGTCGCGCTCGAAGACGGTCCTCCATTCGTCCGGCTCCTCGGCGACGGCTCGGCCGCCTGAACCCGCAGCCCGGGTCGCAGACGGGGCGAGGAGCTCTTCTTCGAGCCGCTCCGCGTCGACACGGGTTCGCAGGATGAACCCGCTCATCAAACGAAGCGTTCGCGCAGACGTGACGACGCGTAGTCCATGCTTGCCACGACGATGGCGATCGCGAGCATCTGCACCGCGGCCGCCCGATAGTTGAGCAGGTTGATGTTCTGCTGCAACAGGAAGCCGATGCCGCCGCCGCCGGCGAAACCGATGATCGTCGACATCCGCACGTTGATGTCCCACCGATACATGGTGAACGAGATGTAGGGAGGAACGATCTGAGGTGCGACCGCATAAACCACGGTCTGGAGGCGGGTCGCACCGGTTGCCTTCACCGCCTCGATCGGACCGAGCGAGATGTTCTCCACCTGCTCCGAATACAACTTGGCTAGCGAAGCCGCGGTGTGAAGGGCAAGGGCCAAGGCGCCGGCAAACGGTCCGATGCCGACCCACACGACGAAGACGATGACCATGACGAGCGGCTCGATGGCGCGGATCCCGTTGAACACCGTGCGTGCGCCGTAGTACGTCGTCAGGCCGATACCGACCGCCTCCTTGCGGTAGAGCCATACTGCCCCGGCCAGACCGATCGCTGCGCCGACGAGAGCGGGAATCCACAGCGTCCTAGACGGATCCGTGATCTCGTAGAGCCAGGCAACGGCCTGAGCCAGCAGGATCCCGA
>JACZST010000180.1:0-372 GCA_022574065.1 Acidobacteriota bacterium | reverse complement strand
GGGCCAGGTTGAGCGGGCGCACGACGGACTTCGGGAGGTGCGAGCGCAACTCGATGCCGATCTGGTTGAAGAGGAACATAAACACGCCGCCGGTGATCAGGGTTGCGACGGCGGCGATCATCAGCCGCAGGATGTCACCGACGCTGGTGAAGAAGAGCCCGAGGAATGCGAATCCGCCGAGGACAGGCGCGATGGCATCGCCGATGCGGTTCAGCAGTGCAGCCAGCAAGAACAGAACGATGATGCCGGCAGCAGCCGACAGGCCAAGCACGGCACCCCGGGCGACCCTCGTCCCGATGCTCGGTGGCTCGGTCTCGATGGGCGGCACCGCCCACCGCAGCGCATAGCGGATAGCTACGGGCAGCACTATGA
>JACZST010000179.1 GCA_022574065.1 Acidobacteriota bacterium | reverse complement strand
TGTAAAGGACGTGCACGAAGGATCGGCATGGTGGGCAGTCGAGACCGCGTCTGGCCCGGCCACCGTCGCCATCCATCGGACAAATGGAGCTATTGAAGCCACGGGGTGGGGGAGAGGGTCGGACGAGGCGCTCGCCCGGATACCGCGGCTGCTCGGCTTCGACGACGAGCCCATGGCGTTCGTGCCCGGCGCACTGCGCGAGTTCCACCTCAGAGGGCTCGGCCTTCGCCTGGGGTCGACCGCCACTGTCTTCGACCGGCTGCTCCCGGCGATTCTGGCCCAAATGGTTACCAGTGCGGAGGCGCTCTCCTCGTACCGGAGGCTGAGGGCCGGGTTCGGCTCGCCGGCGCCAGGCCCCAGGGATGATCTCTTGATCCCGCCGTCGGCAGAAGTCATCGGCTCGCTCCAGTACGAAGACCTGCATCCGTTCGGCATCGAGCGCAAGCGGGCGAGGATCGTCCTCGAGGCCGCCAGGCGAGCCAAACGTCTCGATGAGATCCTGACCATGGAGCGCTCAGACGCATACGCCCGGCTGACCGCGGTGCGGGGAATCGGGCCATGGACGGCGGCGGTGGTCATGGGCGAAGCTTGGGGCGACCGCGACGCGGTTCCCGTAGGGGACTACCACCTTCCGTCGATGGTCACCTGGGTGATGCTCGGCCAACGGGAGGGAACAGACGAGGAGATGCTCGAGCTGCTCGAGCGGTATCGCCCGTATCGACGTCGTGCCGTTGTGTTGCTGAAGCAATCCGGGCTCAGGGCGCCGCGCAGAGGCCCGAAGATGCCGGTGCGGAAACATCTTTGACAAGAGGGAGTTGCCAGTTCCCAGCCCCCAGTTCCCAGTTTCTCGGTTGCTCGGCTTGATAGCGTCTAGCACCGGTCTGCGGGAGGGCTGATCGTGCTGCATGAGTGGTTGCTGTTCATCCATATCGTGGGTGCGATCGTGTTCGTGGCCCAGGCGCCGGCGCCGAGGGCGCCCGCGCCAGTTTCTCGATAGCGTGTAGCTGGCAGGGCGAGCGATCGGCGTTGGTGCGGTGCTGACGCTGCTCTCCGGTATCGCCCTTGTTGTTGTCGAGAGCGATGTGTGGAGCTTCTCGATGGGTTTCGTTCTGTTTGGGATCGCCACCATCGTGATTTCAGGGGCGGTCGATGCCCTGTATTTCCGCAAACAGACCGCTGCCATTGAAGTTGCCATCGAAGAAGGCGGCCCTGAATCCCCGGAGGTTCATGCAGGGTTGCTGCGAGTAGCACGGGCCAATGCGATCGTGATCCTGCTCTACGTCGCCACTGTCTGGGCGATGGTGTTCAAGCCCGGCGCGTGACGCGAGTCGCGACTCAATACAGCTCGTAGTCTCCTGCGATGAGGCGATCCCGCACGCCTTCCCAGTCCTCGAGTGACTCGCCGACGATCTTGGTCACCGCAGCGTCGTCCACTTCACCGGCAATCTCGACGTGGATCGCTTGCGGCTCCGTCACCGGGTGACCGATCGACGACAACATTCGGATCGTTGCCTCCGTGGCGCCCGTCTCTTCGATGACCCGCTTGGCGATGTCGTCGGAGAAGGCGTGGTACGTCTTTCCGACGTGTGCCGCCGGGTTCTTTCCAGCCGCCGCCTCCAGGCTCATCGGGCGGTATGGGGTGATGAGGCCGCCGAATCGGTTACCCCTGCCCACCTGGCCGTCATCTCCGGCCTCCGCCGAGGTCCCGGTGAGGGTGAGGTACTGGGCATTGGCGTTGTCCGCCTGGTTGACCCTGACCGTGGCGGCATCGCCGAATATGTCCCTCACCAGCGCCAGTCCATCGACCCTCACCCGCTCGACGACGTCGTCGTAGGCGGCACGATCAGCAACGGCGTGAGCCATGACGGGGACGGCGATTGTCACCGTCACGTCCGCGTCGGAGCGGGCACCCATGATCTTGATGTCGCGCCCGATGGGGACGTCGGCGCGGTACGCGTCCGAGTTCAGGTATCGCTCCAGCCTCCACACCGCGTCTTCGAGCGGGGAGCGGGGGAGCGACACTGCGGCGAAGGAAGTGTCGTTGGCCAATGGGGCGTCGGACTGGTGGCCCTTGGCCACGACGGCTGCGAGGTCGACCGACGACGGGTTGAGCCAGACCTCGACGTCGAACGCCTCGGGAGTCGCCTCCGGGAGGATTTCGAACAGGCGGCGCTTGGTGTCGATCGCGAGGTCCTCGGGGTCGGGTTGCCAATCGGTGGTGCCGTCGGCTTTTCCCACCATGACCAGCCGCGAGGGTCGGGTGTGGACGCCACCACCGAAGCCGATGTCGATCGAGCCGGCGGCGAGGACGGCCTTGTCCACGTTGAACGCCTGCACCCGGTCGGTTTTTGCCAGGTAGGTGGCGGCGAGGTCGCGGGCCAGCTCCTCGGCCAGATGATCACAAATGGTATCGGGGTGACCGATCCCCTTGCGCTCGACGAACTCGACCGGGGGGTCGTACGGCGGGCGTTGGTTGATAGAGAGGTTCATCGAGTCCGTTGGTCGCTGATCGGACCATCGTACCGGGCACCGCGGCGCCACGTGCCAGGAAGTCGTGGGACTCACGGCTCGGAGTGCGGCTGTTGGATGAAGACACCCAGAGCCTCCCTCCATACCGAGCAAGCCGCCCTCCGGCTCCGGTGGGATTCTCCCCAAAAGGAGAAACAGATCGCACGGAATCGGCTCTACCAGCGCTCGCGGTGGATGGTGTCGGGACGGCGGCCGCGTTTGAGTGATCCAGACTTGCGGTCCGGTGCCGGATGGCCGATGGTGACGATCCCGATCGGGGAGACGGTGTCGGGTATGCCGAGCAGGGTCTTGATCTCCGGCATCCTGTGCGATCCGAGGAAGCCTGCGGCGAGGCCCTCGTCGACCGCGGCCAGCAGCAGGTTCTGCATGGCAGCCCCTCCGTCGACCCACCAGTACGGAACCGGCCAATTGTCGGCGTCGGCCAGCGGGCTGTCGGGACCCCCCTTGTCGGCCGCCGCGTACCGGTCGGCATAGACCGCCGAAGAGACGCAGACGAGGATGTGCACCGGCGCTCCAGAGATCCAGGGGTCGAATCCGTCGGCAACGTACTCTTCCTCACCGCACAGCCTGGCGATTTCGCCTCGCGTCTCCGCGTCGGTGACGGCGACGAGGAATACCCCCTGGGAGAACCCGGCTGATGGGATACGAATCCCGGTGTCGAGAATGCGGTCGAGCACGTTGGGTTCGACACGCTCGCTGGTGTAGTTACGTACCATCCGACGGCGCTGGACCACCTCGGCGAAATCCACTACAGCTCCTCGAGAGCGGCGAGTACCGCCTCCAGACCTGCCTTGGCGTCGGAAAACAGCATCATCGTGCTCTCCTCGTAGAAGAGCGGATTGTCGATGCCGGCGAACCCGGGGGAGAGGCTGCGTTTCACTACCACTGCGGTCCTGGCCGTGTCGACTTCGAGGATCGGCATGCCGTAGATCGGGCTCGACGCATCGTCCCTAGCCGAAGGGTTGACCACGTCGTTGGCGCCGACGACGAGCACGACGTCGGTGTTGGGCAGCTTCGGGTTGGAGTGATCGAGATCCAGCAGCAGGTCGTACGGAACGTCCGCTTCGGCGAGAAGCACGTTCATGTGCCCCGGCATGCGGCCGGCAACCGGGTGAATGGCGTACTCGACGGTGATTCCGCGAGCTTCGAGGGCGTTGGCGAGCTCTCGAACCGCGTGCTGCGCCTGAGCAACCGCCAGCCCGTAACCGGGAACGACCATGACGGTTTGTGCGTAGGCCAGCGAGATGGCGACGTCGTCCGGGGATGCCCTGTTGACCGGCTTGTCGCCTGCATCGATCGCAGGCCCACCCTCGGTGCCGAAGCCGGCGAACAGGACATGGGCAATCGATCGATTCATTGCCTCCGACATCTGGAGGGTGAGAATGAGACCGGCAGCTCCCACCAACGCACCGCCGATGATCAGCGCCTGGTTGGTGATCACGAAACCGGCCATGGCGGCGGCGACACCGGACAGCGAGTTGAGCAGCGAGATCACCACCGGCATGTCGGCGCCCCCAATGGCGATGACGGCGGTGATGCCGAGGAGGAAGGTGACTCCGCCGAGCACCCAGTAGGCGATGGGATCGCCAGACGACACCGCCCAGATCCCGACGCCCACCGCGATCGCTGCCAGCACCGCGTTGAACCACGGACCGCCTGGCAGTCCAACCGGTCGGCCGGTTATCAGACCCTGGAGCTTGGCGTAGGCGACGAAGCTGCCAGAGAAGGTAACGACACCGATGGCGATGGACAACGCGACGGTGACGGAGGTCTCGGTGGAAAATACGCCGTCCGTGGCCACTACCTCGGCCGACGCCACCAGCGCGGATGC
>JACZST010000178.1 GCA_022574065.1 Acidobacteriota bacterium | reverse complement strand
AGGCCACCGGCTACCGGTCATCGGAAACCTAGTTTTTCTGCCCGGAGACCGGCGACTGGAGACTGGTGACCATGGATACACACACGATCACGATCGACACCGGTGGAACCCGGGGGACCTTCGATCTGACGGGCGAGGTCACTGCCTTCGTCGCCGGCAAGGGAGACGGGCTCGTGTCCGTGTTTGTTCCGCACGCCACTGCGGGGATCGCCATCATCGAGACCGGTGCCGGCAGTGACGCCGATCTCATGGATGTAATCGATGCAATCTTGCCACGGCGCGACGACCGCTACCGGCATCGCCACGGCTCCGAGGGTCATGGAGCAGACCACCTGCTGCCGGCGCTCGTGTCGCCGTCGGTCACCATCCCGGTCATCGACGGCCGCCCGGCCTTGGGAACATGGCAGTCGCTCCTTTTGGTCGACCCGAACGCCGACAACCCGAGCCGCACGGTACGGCTGAGCTTCATTGCCGGCTGAGGGTTGGAGCAGGCAACACCTAGACTTTCACCGCTTCGGTGTCGGAGCAGCCGAGTCGACAACCACCAACGAGCGACGGAGTCAGACATGGAGCAGGAGACCCTGCCCGCCCAGAAACGGGCCACCTCGGGAACCCGTCCCGCCCGCCGAATGCGGCGGGAAGGGCGCATCCCCGCGGTCGTGTACGGAACCGGTTTGGAAACGATATCGATCAGCATCGATAGCGGCGAGCTGGACGCAACGTTGCGTACGGAAGCGGGTCTCAACGCCTTGATCAACGTCGTCGTTGAAGACGGCGGCGAAATCTTGGCCGTCGCCCGAGAGATCCAGCGCGACCCGGTACGCGGGAACATCACCCACGTCGACCTCATCAAGGTGTCCCTCGACATCGAAATCGAGGCCGAAGTCGCCCTCGCCTACGTGGGTGTCCCTTTCGGGGTACGCGAGGAGGAGGGCTTCATCGAGGCGATCGAAACCACCGTCGCCATCCTTGCCCTGCCCACCGCCATCCCTTCATCGATCGAGGTGGACATCAGCCACCTCGGCATCGGCGACACGCTCAAGGTCGGTGACCTTGCTGCGATCGAGGGGGTCACCTACACCACGGATGCCGATCGCCCACTGGTCACTGTGCTGCTGCCGGTCGTCGAGGAAGAGCCTGAGGTCGAGGTGCTCGAGGGCGAGGAGCTCGAAGAGGGCGAAGAGGGCGAACCGGTCGAGGGCGAAGAGGAAGCCGAAGCCGCAGACGGTGGGGAAGACACCGCCGAAGAGGGCTGAGCCATACGGTGGACCGCAGCCTGATCGTCGGACTAGCGAACCCCGGCTCGCGCTACGACGGAACCCGCCACAACGTCGGGGCCGAGGTGGTTGCCGCGGTAGCGCCGGGGCAGCGGTTCAAGCGAGCCCGCCTCGGTATCAGGGCAGACGTCGCCGAGGTGCAGATCGGGGAGGCCAAGGTGGTGCTCGCCGTGCCCCGCACCTTCATGAACGAGTCCGGCGACGCAGTCGAGCCGCTTGCCCGCTACTTCGGTGCAGACGGCGATCATCTGCTGATCATCCACGACGACATCGACTTGCCGTTTTCCAAGCTCCGCATACAGCAGGCAGGTGGTGATGCCGGCCACAACGGTGTGCGGTCCATCGTGCGTTCCCTCAGCACCGACGGGTTCTGGCGCCTCAAGGTCGGTGTCGGGCGACCACCCCCAAGGGTGGACCCTGCGGACTATGTCCTGAACCGGTTCAGCAAGAGCGAACGGAACACCGTCGATGATGCGGTGATTCGAGCCGCCCAGGTCGCCGAGGTCTTTGCCACCTCGGGAGGCGAGGCGGCGAGGGAACTGGCCGGGGAGCTCAACTGATCGGGCCACCCATCGCGAGAACGCTGGAACGCAGTTGCGCCCCAACGTTCTCGGCAGTTGCTCAGTAGTCACATGCCCGGTTCGATTCTGGTGTGACACAGTTTGGGTGGGCTACGTTCTGGTGTCACACATGCGCCTGTCCGGGCATACAGAGAGTGTGGCCAACCCTGTCTTCGACGAACCCAGCGGGTGGCTCGTCATGTGTTTCGTGCGTGTCCCCGACGCGACCGATTCCGCTCCTGCAGGTGATCACCCCAGCGCGGTTTTCCAGGTCGTGGGGGGCTGAGGACGTCGAGACGGTCGGACCTGGCAAGAATCAGCCGTACTGTGGCCATCTCGGAACGCCGAGAAAGGTTGGGTCATGGGCCGGCTGGTGGCAGCCATCGATCAAGGGACGACCAGCACGCGTTGTGTGCTGGTCGACCCTTCTGGCGCCATCGTGGCCATGGACCAACGCGAGCACGCACAGATCTACCCGCAGCCGGGGTGGGTGGAGCATGACGCCGTCGAGATCAGACAGAACATCGACGCCGTGGTTGCCGGGGCCCTGGAGTCTGCGGGCGTCACGGCGTCGGATGTCGCCGCCGTCGGGATCACCAACCAGCGGGAGACGACGCTGCTGTGGTCGCGCACCACCGGCGAGCCGGTCGGCAACGCCATCGTCTGGCAGGACACACGCACCGCCGAGTTGTGCCGGGAGATTGCGGGATCCGACGGTGCAGACCGATTCCGCGGCGCCACTGGGCTCCCGCTTGCCACCTACTTCTCCGCTCCAAAGATCCGGTGGCTGCTCGATCACGACGACGAGCTGCGGGCACGTGCCGAGTCGGGCGAGCTCGCCTTCGGGACCATGGACACCTGGGTGGCGTGGCACCTCACCGGCGAGCACGTCACAGATGTCACCAATGCCAGCAGAACCATGCTGATGGACCTCGCTGCACTGGACTGGTCGCCCGAGTTGCTCGATGCCTTCGAGATACCGGCAGTGCTGCTTCCTACGATCGTGCCTTCGTCTGGGGTGATCGCAGCCGACGCTCTCGGCGACGCACCTCTGGCCGGGATCCTTGGTGATCAACAGGCGGCACTGTTCGGGCAGGCCTGCTTCACCCCAGGCGAGGCCAAGAACACCTATGGGACCGGCTGCTTCATGTTGCTCCACACCGGTGATGAACCGGTGGCGTCGAGCAACGGGATGCTGACCACCGTCGCCTCTCAAATCGAGGGCATGCCGGCCCAATACGCGCTGGAGGGCTCCGTGGCGATCGCCGGCGCCGCAGTGCAGTGGCTGCGTGACAACCTCGGGCTGATCGAGTCCGCCGCCGACGTCGAGGTCCTGGCGACGAGCGTCGAGGACAACGGAGGGGTGTATTTCGTGCCCGCCTTCTCCGGGCTGTTTGCACCATGGTGGCGAGATGACGCCAGAGGGGTGATCGCCGGCCTCACCCGTTTTGCCACAAGCGCTCATCTCGCCAGGGCGGTCCTCGAGGCAACTGCCTACCAAACCCGTGATGTGCTCGAGGCCATGGAGGCCGACGCCGGATCGACCATCGACTCCCTCAAGGTCGATGGCGGGATGGTGGTCAACGACCACCTGATGCAGTTCCAGGCCGACATCCTCGATGTCACGGTCGTTCGCCCCAAAGTCAACGAGGCCACCGCCCTCGGCGCCGCATACGCCGCAGGGCTCGCCGTCGGGTTCTGGGAGAGCCTCGACGAGCTTCGCTCCCACTGGGCGATAGACCGCGCCTTCGAACCGGCGATGGCGGAAGCCACGCGCGAGGCGTATTACACCGATTGGCTGAAGGCCGTGTCCAAGAGCACCGGCTGGCTCTAGCCGTTGAATCTGCCCGCCCTCGCTTACCATCCCAAACCGTATGTCGATCCCAAATCTGCTCGCCGTCATCCGGCTCATCCTCACCCCGATCGCGATGGCCCTGATCCTTGCCTCCCCAAGTAGCGACAGGGTCAAGATCGCCGCCGTCGTGGTGTTCGTGGCCGCCGCGCTCACCGACTTTGCCGACGGGTTCCTGGCCAGGCGCTGGCAGATCACGACCACCTTCGGCGCCTTCCTCGATCTGCTGGCGGACAAGGTGCTCGTCGCCGGCGCCCTGATCGCGTTGGTCGAGATCGGCACGGTGTCGAGCTGGGCGGCCTTTCTCATCATCGGCAGGGAGATCGCGGTCATGGCCTTGCGGGGGGTTGCCGCTCTCGGGCAGTCGACGGTCCCTGCCAGCTTCTGGGGTAAGTCCAAGGCCGCCATCCAGTTCGTCGCCGTCGGCATGGCGATTCTCGAACCCGACATCGTCCTCGGCCCGTGGCGGCTCGACCAATGGCTCATCTGGTTAGCCGTGGTGGTGACCCTCGTTTCCGCAGGGGACTACTTCGGCCGCTTCCGCGCCGTCTTCTCCACCCAACGCGACGCGGTGTGAGCGGCCGTCGGTACGATCCCATTCCGTGCCTGCTCCGCTCAGCTCCATTCTCGACCGATTCGGCCGCGACCTCGTCCCGCCGTTCGAGGGCCGGATCGTGATACCCCCACCCCTCAGGGCCGTCG
>JACZST010000177.1 GCA_022574065.1 Acidobacteriota bacterium | reverse complement strand
TGGCGGGAACAGCATCTCTATAGAGCGCGCACCGATTAGGTGACCGGTCGTCTCGACAGAAGTGGAGCCATTTTCCCGCTCTTGCCGCTCCGCGGCGGGCCGCTCGGGCCACGGCTCCGCAAATTGCCTTCGCCGATACAGACCGGATCGTGCCCTATTTGCGGAGCCTCTTAAGCAGCACTTGGTGCCAGCTACCAGCTGCTACTCCTCATGACGCGCCATGGCGACGGCATGGAAGCCTCCGTCGACGTGAATCACCTCGCCGGTGGTTGCCGGCGCCCAGTCCGACAGCAGAACACAGACCATCTGCGCGATCGGCTCCGGATCCTCCATGTCCCATGCCAGCGGAGCTCGCTCGCCCCAGGCGGCGACGAATTCCTCGATGCCCGGGATCGATCGAGCCGCCACAGTGGATATCGGGCCCGCGGCCACGGCGTTGGCCCGGATGTTGTCGCCTCCGAGGTAGCGCGCCAGATACCGCGTTACCGACTGCAGCGCCGCCTTGGAGACCCCCATCCAGTCATAGCCGGGCCATGCCCAAGTATTGTCGAAGTCGAGCGCGACCAGCGAGCCGCCGCCTGCCCTTTGCATCAGCGGACGTAGACCCGCGGCCAGGGTCTTGTACGAGAAGGCCGACGTGATAAACGCGGTTGCCGCCGATTCTGCGGGAGTCGAGAGAAACAATCCGCCGAGGGCATCTTCCGGGGCATAGGCAATGGCATGCAGAGCGCCGTCGACGCTTCCCCAGCGCTCGTCGAGGTCTGCGACCAGCGCCTCCATGTGGGCCGGTTCCGTGATGTCGAGCTCCAAGACCGGCGGAGGGTCGGGGAGCCGTTGTGCCGAGCGCTCGGTGAGACGCATTGCTCTGCCGAATCCGGTGACGACAATGCTCGCTCCCTGTTCCTGGGCGAGACGCGCCACGTGCCAGGCGATCGATCCGTCGGTTAGCACGCCGGTTACGACGATGCGTTTCCCCTTGAGCAATGGTGCTCCTCTCGGGCGTGAGACCATTTTAGGGCGTCACAGGCTGAGCCACGCCCGAATGCCGAGACCCATCACGAACAGCAGGAGGATCCCGTAGCCGAGCGCAGGCCGTCTCGCCAACTGCGCCCGGTACACGTAGGCAATCGAGAAGGTGACGGCGATCACCACGCCGTAGAACACGTGGAAGGAAGCGGCGCGCATCCCCATGAGGTTGAGGGTGACACCGGCCGCTACCTGGATGAGCATCGCAGAGATGGCAATCGCGACGGCGATGCCGAAGGCTCTGGCAGGTGATCGACGAAATACGGCAAGCCCGAGACCCCACAGGCCAACGACACCAGTGGTAACGACGGCGACAAAGAACCAGTTCTGGTGAAACCACAGAACCGCATCCACGACACCCTCTCCGAGATTGACCGCCGCGGGATGCTACCGGCTGGCGGGTTTGGACACAGCTGCGGTTTCTGCGCCGGCGGCCGTGATCAGATCGTCGGCGTCCAGGTGGATCGCCACCCCCGGCGTCCCCGACCCGACTGAGACCTC
Organism: Acidobacteriota bacterium; assembly: GCA_022574065.1. Taxonomy (GTDB): domain Bacteria; phylum Actinomycetota; class Acidimicrobiia; order Spongiisociales; family UBA5794; genus JACZST01. The sequence goes on along the minus strand of JACZST010000177.1, from coordinate 2,870 downwards.
ACCCATGCCCCGCGCCGACGCGTCGACGACGACCGGCCATCCACCGGTTGCCCCGAACGGGGTGATGGTGCCGCGTCGGTACCCGGTGGCGGCGTACGCCTCCTCGGCATCGGCCAAGGAGAGCCTGCGGACGCCGAGATGGGCGCGGAGCGCCTTCCAATCGATGACGCGATCGCCGGGGACCAGCACCAGCGCATACCGGCCTTCCTCGACGCGTACCACCATGGTTTTGAGGATCCGATCGACGGTGGTGCCTCTCCGTTCCGCGGCCCCGACGATGTCGGGCGCCGGTTCGTACTCGACAAGGCGGTGAGGAACGGTGTCGAGCGCTTCGAACGTCGGGAGATCCATGCTCGGCAGCGTAATGAGAGGCAAGTTCCCAGTTCGCTCGCAGCGCTCGCTTCCAGTTCCCAGCAAGACCGCGACAAGGGGAACTAGGAACTCAGCTGATCGCGATCGGTCCTTCGATACCGGACACGACCCAGCCGGCGTCCGAGAGGGTGACCCGGTAGGTGAACCAGGTGCCGCAGAGACCGCCACACCACATGGACATCGGCACAAGGGCTGCCTGGTCATCAAAGGTGATCGCCCCAACCCCGAGGATCGCCGATCCTGGGATGACCGGCATCAGATCGTCCGTCCGCCACTCGTCGGCGTCGTCGATCCAGCGGATCGGCGCCAGCGGGGTGAGGGTTGCCTCGATTGCGTTGCGCTCTTCAGCGGTGAGAGGCCGAACCTGTTGTGAGTCGGGTGCCCCTCCCCCGAAGGTCGCATCTCCTGCGCTCGGATCCAGGCTGGCGAGCACCAGCAGCTCGGACCACGGGTTGCCCTCGCCGCCGAAGGTGTTGTCGACGGAAACCAGTTGGCGAAGGGCGACGGCGTAGATAGCGGCGCTATTTGGAGAGGAGCCTTCGGGCGGAACGGTGGACGTGGGCCCCGCTGAGCCGCACGCGGTGACAAGGACTCCCAACAAAGCGATAGTGGCGAAAGGCCTCATGGGGGTCCGACGCTACCGAGTGTCGCCTGGTTCCACGCTTACGGTCTGTTCCTCCCCGGTGGGGAAGCTCTCTATATCTCCTCGAGCAACTTCTTGCGCTTTTCTTCGTACTCGGTATCGGAGATGATGCCATCGTCGTGAAGCCGCTTGAGGCGTGACAGTTTGTCGATCGCGTCGTCGCCCTTGGCGTCTCCCGCCGGCGAACCGCTCCGTAATGCCAGCGTCCGTCTCTCCCGAGCGTTGTACAGCACTGAAGCGAACTGGTCGGGTCGGGGGATGTTGGCGAAGCGGCTCTGCCCTGTAGTGCCTGCTGATTCCACCAGCAGGTCGCCGGCTCCGAGGAAACGCTCCCAGAAACTCTGGCTGAAGTTCACGTTCGTGATGCGCTCCAGCGGAATCTCGATGCCGGACCGAGCGATGAGACCCTTGCGGGTGATGAGCCGTTCGGTCGTCAATACATACCGTGTCATCCACCAGTCGACGACCGGCCGCACCACGAACCAGCCGAAGGCGGCGAGCACAAGCAAGTCGATGGCCAGTTCGAAACCTCCACCTACCGGAAGCCACAGGAAAATCACGACCAGCACGATGAGGACACCGACAAACCAGGCGAACGGAACGGCCAGCAGCTTCCAGTGCTGGCGGAAGGCGACGACGATGTCCTCATCGTCGGTGAGTACATCTTCCGGCCACGGCATACGGAGGGGATCCTACGCAGCAAGTCGACCCGATCCCAGACGCGAGAAACCCCGAGAAAGCCGAAGCCCCCTCGGGGTGTTCTCGATGCGGACGGTCTTGCGACTACCCGCCCACCTTCCGGCCGAAACCGGTTGGCGTGTCGTTCCTGTCGACTCCGGCCCGCAGACCGGACCCGGTTGCTCCTTGCGGAGCCGGTGCGATCCCCTTCCGAGGTGCATCCAGGTCGTACTTCCTCGGGCCCTTTCGGATTCCGAGCCGACCCCGAGAGGCCGGTTGTCGCCGGTTCGGTCGCCCGCTTCCTTCGACGTTGCAGAAGGTATCCGACGCCGCGACGAATTGCCACTCATATGACTAGTTCGTTTTCGCGAACCAGCGGCAAGTTTCGCGCGTGGGTTTCGCGCCCCTAGGGAACTATTTTCGCGCCTCGGATCGGCGCTCTCGCGTTGCAGCCGACGCGCCGTCCCTGTTCAGACGGTGTCGAGTTCTCTCTCAGGAAGCGCTCGGGAGATCGGCGTCAAGATAGTCAGAGATCATGTTGTTCCCTGTATGACGCATCGTGATACACTACACCCTATGGCTCAAGCGATATCGGTCAGGCTCGATGACGAAGCCGTCCGCGCCCTCAATCAACTCGAGGCAACAGGAATGACCCGTTCAGAGGCGATCAGACGTGCATTGGTTGCGTCGGCATCCCAACTTCGCCATAAGCAAACGTTGGCAGCCGAAGTCGCTGCCCTGGAAGCCGACGAGGAAGATCGGGCCGAAATGCTCGCGGTGGCTGAGCTGATGGAGAGCCTGCGTGCAACGCGGTGACATCTTCAGCCTCCGCATGCCCAGAGGCACCGGACACGAACAACAAGGAAAACGCTTCGGTGTCGTCGTCCAGTCGGACGCTTTCCTCCCCCGGTCCGTTGTGTTGATTGCGCCCACCTCGACGAGCGCCAGACCAGCGTCGTTCCGTCCCGAGATCGACCTTGAGGACACGGCGACGAAGGTGCTCGTCGAACAGGTTGGAGCAGTCGACGTCGGTCGACTCGGCGACCTCGCCGGTCGTCTCACCGCAGACGAGCAGTGGATCGTCGACGAGGCGCTGCTCACCGTTCTCGGCCTGAACTGACCGCCCAGGCAGACGCAGCCGGCTTGGCCGACAATGCACGTCGAACGGGACCTCCTC
>JACZST010000176.1 GCA_022574065.1 Acidobacteriota bacterium | reverse complement strand
CGATGGGGATCTCCTTCTCCCAAGGGCCGGGGAAACCGTTCGGCGACAAGATGCGGGCCCGCTATCACGACAGCCTGGTCCCGCAGGGCATCTCGGCCGAGATTATCGCCGAGCGGTGGGGGATCAGCAGAGAAGAGCTCGACCACATCGGTTACGACTCGCACATGCGGGCGGCCAGGGCAACCGACGAAGGCCGTTTCGACGATCAGATCATCCCGATCCAGGCACAGTCGAACGGCGGCACGGAAACGGTGACGAGGGATCAGGGGATACGCCCCACCACGACCGTGGAGGCCCTTGCCGCTCTCAAGCCCGCCTTCCAGGAGGACGGCAAGGTGACGGCAGGAAACTCGTCCCAGATCACCGACGGCGCCGCCTCGCTGTTGATCACCAGCGAGGCCAAGGCCAAGGAATTGGGTCTCCGCCCCAGGGCACGGTTCGTCTCGTTCTCGGTGGTTGGCACCGACCCGGTTTCGATGCTCACCGGTCCCATCCCCGCCACCGAACAAGCGCTGGCCAATGCCCGGCTCAGTCTCGACGACATCGGGCTCTTCGAGGTCAACGAGGCATTCGCCTCGGTCATCGCCGCCTGGCTGCGCGAAACGGGCGTCGACTGGGACAAGGTGAACGTCAACGGGGGAGCCATCGCCCTCGGCCACCCGCTCGGTGCGTCCGGGGGTCGGCTGATGACCACCCTGGTTCACGAGATGGAGCGAACCGGCACCCGCTACGGCCTGCAGGCGATGTGTGAGGGCGGAGGGACCGCAAACGGGACCATCATCGAGCTGATCGAGTAATGACAGTGTCGAAATACCCAGCCGTGGAAGCTGCCACCCCGTCGGGGGAGAGATGACTGCGGTGATCATCGCGGCGGTGATCGGGTTGGCGATTTTGTTCGGGACCATCGCCACCGTCCGTGCCCTCGCGATGGGACCGCCGCCAGAGCCTGACCCCGATGCGGTCCAGGAGGTAGAGGTGTACTACCGGTGCTCGGTCTGCGGGATGCAGGTCACCGTCACTCACCTCCAGGATGCCGCCTCCGACCCTCCAAGGCATTGCCGCGAAGACATGGATCCGGTCCTCGCCTGAGGCAACGTGTTGCGAGTGTCACCACCCGGGGGAAAACCCTGCCCAAGTGCTTGCCAACCCAGGGCTCGAGCGGCCGCTCTGCGGCACTGTGCTGGTCCAAGGTTGGCGAACAGGATTCGTCACGTTCCTGAACTGGGGGCCCGTAGGTCCGCCTCCCGGCCCTGCGAGCCCAGGGTTCGCAGGGCCGACGTCAGCGGTAGTTGAGCGTCATTGCGAAGCCGACACCGATGAGGCCGAGGCCGCCGAGGAGCCACTTGGAGTCGGTGCCTCCCGGCAGCAGGTCGATGTAGTTGGCGAGGATCAGGAGTACCCCGACCGCCATCATCCCAAACATCGTCGCCACATACCAGATTGGTGATGTGCCCTTGTCCTCGACCTGTGACGAGGCCGGGTTCTTCGGAGGTGTCGGGCGCTTGTTGGCCTTTTTCCTGCCCTTGGATACTGGCATGGGGCAAGGGTAGCGCCAGCTCACCGTGTGCGGGGCCCAGCCCGGTACTCTTGGTGCATGAGGGTTCTGGTCATCGACAACTACGACTCGTTCACCTACAACCTCGTCCAGTACCTCGGCGAGCTCGGGGTGGAGCCTGTGGTGGCCAGGAACGACAAGCTCACCCCAGCCGAGGGTGCGGCCCTGAAACCGGACCGCCTCGTGATCTCTCCCGGGCCGGGGGTGCCAGAGGACGCCGGTTACTCGGTCGAGTTCGTCAAGACGCTCGGGACCGAGATCCCAACCCTTGGCGTTTGCTTAGGCCACCAGGCGATCGCGGTCGCCTTTGGTGGCCGTATCGCGAGGGCCCCCAAACCGAGGCACGGGAAGACGTCTCAGATCACCCACGATGGCGAGGGTGTTCTCGCCGGCTTGCCCGATCCCTTCACCGCAACCAGGTACCACTCGCTCGCCGTCACCGAGGTGCCCCCGATCCTCCATGTGACCGCCCACTCTGAGGATGGTGTCATCCAGGGCCTCCGCCACGCCGACCTTCCGATCGAAGGTGTGCAATTCCACCCGGAGAGCATCATGACCGAGGTGGGCAAGGACCTGCTGGCGAACTTTGTTGGCGAGTAGCAAGCAACGAGTAGCAACCAGCTGGCTTCCGGCTTACTCGGCTACGGAATATCTCCCTGGGTCGTTCTCGACGAGTAGGCCCTCACCCACGAGGTCTTCGATCGCAGTCTGCACGGCCTCTGCAGGAAACCCGGTACGGCCGGCCAGGTCTTGGACCGTGCCGGCAGCAGCGACCACCGCACGCACGATGGCTCCGCGCAACTGGCGGGCCGATCCCTCGAAGCGAGCCTGCGGCATCGGGGGCACATAGCTATCCGGCCCGGCGCACCAGTCTGCTACCGGGCACTCCCAGCAGCGGGCCCCGCGGGCGAGGCATAGGGAGGCGCCGAGGTCCATCACCGCCTGGTTCCAGGCGGCGGACGGCTCGCCGAGTGCAGTTTGGGCGGCAACCTGTACCGCTGCGCCGTCCAGCGGCTCACCGTTCCACCGGCTCACCACGCGGCGCATGTTGGTGTCGATGGTCGCAACCGGCTCTCCGAAGGCGAAGGAGGCGATGGCCGCAGCGGTGTACGAACCGACTCCCGGCAACCGCTCCAGCCCGTCGACCGTCTTCGGCCAGCCCTCGTCCTCGATGATCCTGGCGGTCTGGCGAAGCCGCGGTGCCCGGCTGTTGTAGCCGAGCCCGGACCACACGGCAAGCAGGTCGGTGAGCGATGCCGCGGCCAGCGACTGGACGGTTGGGAATCGTTCGACGAAGCGCTCGTAGAAGGGCACCACCCGCGATGCCTGGGTCTGTTGCAGCATCACCTCGGAGACGAGGACCAGGTAGGGGTCGCCGACATCGCGCCATGGCAGGTCCCGTTTGTGCTCGGCGTACCAGGAGAGGAGCGCGGCGTTCCGCTCGTGGTCGACGGCGGTAGTCATACCTCGACGGCGGTGGTCGTGGTTTCTGGAGGGACGGTCGTGGGCGGCGGTATGTACCTACCCAGGACCAGCCCCACCGAAGATCCGTCGTCGACGGTGGACCCGGCGATCGGGTCCTGGGCGACGACCTTGCCGTCATCCTCTTCGCCGACCGTGGGATCTTCGCCGGTGAAAACGGCGATGAGGCCGGCTTGGGCGGCAGCGGCCTCGGCCTCGAGCTGAGTCATACCATCGAAGTCGGGCACCGTAACTTGCCTTATGACACCGATCTTGACCGTCACCTTCGAGTCCACGGGCACGGTCTCGCCGGCGGCGGGATCCTGCTCGGCGACGAACCCGACCAAACCGCTGACGGCCGTGACCTCAACCGTGCCGTCGTCGACATAGGTAAGGTTCGCCAGAGTGGCCGCGGCCCGTGCCGATTCTGGCGACAGCCCGAGGAGCTCTGGGATCGTCGTGTTCTCCTGGCCCTTGGAGACGTAAATGGTGATCGGAGTCTCGCGGGCGATCACCCTGCCCGACTCCGGGTCGGTACGGGTCACAAAGCCGGGGGCCACGTCAGCGGAGAACTCTTCCTCCGTCGACACGTCCTCGAAACCCGCACGGGCCAGCTCGAGCTGAGCGCCCTCTGCGCTCATCCCCGAAACATCCGGTACCTCGATGGAGAACGGCCCGCGGGACACGACGAGATCGACCAAAGTACCGGCTTCGGCTGGGGTGCCGGCTGCCGGCGACTGGCTGATCACGGTGTCTTCCGCGATGTCCTCGGTGAGGGTGTACGTCACCTGGCCGATTTGGAATCCCTGTGCCTCGATCAGCGCCCTGGCCACGTCTTCGGTTTCGCCTACCACCTCCGGCACGCCGAATTGTTGAGCCCCCGCCGAGACCACCAGGGTGACGAAGGAGCCCACCTCGACCTCCGTTCCCGCAGGCGGGTCGGTCTCGATCACGACCCCTGGCGGGATGATCTCGTTGGTCTCCTCTCGCCTGTTGACCTTCAGGTCGAGGTCTTGCAGCTCTTGCGACGCCTGCTCCGCTGGAATCAGGGCGAGGTCGGGGACGACGACCAGCTCGATTGCCGCCACCCCGCCACCGGAGAGCATGCGGAACAGGATCCAGGCCCCGATTGCGAGCAGCGCCAGCAGCGTGGCGACGGCGGCCAGGTAGGTGAATTGGCCGCCGGGTTCATCGGGGGGCTGATAGGCGACCGCCCTGGCAGTCTCGTCCGGTGGGGCGGTCGCAGCCGGAGCCGGAATCACCGCGGTAGCGGCCCCTGCGGCGGCGGCACCGACGACCATCGGAACCCGTCCCGCCAGGAAAGCGAGCAGATCCGATCGCATGTCCGAGGCGGTCTGGTACCGCTCGCTCGGGCTCTTCGCCATTGCCGTCGCGGCGATCACCGACAGATATTCTGGGACCTCCGAGCTCACCTCGGCCGCGGTGGGGGCGAACTCGGAT
>JACZST010000175.1 GCA_022574065.1 Acidobacteriota bacterium | reverse complement strand
GCGCCCGCGCGCTCGAGTTCATTGACGGTCGGATCGTCGCCGAAGACGTCGTCGCCTACATCGGCGACCGCCATCGCGGTGCGCATAGCATCGGTCGGACGGGTCACCGTGTCGGATCGAAGGTCGATCACAGATCCCAGCCCTTGAACATCCTCGGATGCAACGCATAGGCGACGGTCCCAGACGCGGGAGCTGTCTGCGACCAGTCGTCGATGTCGAGGTCAATGCCCACAACCGACCCGGTGGGGACGGCGACGCGTCCGCCGGTGAGCTGCGTCGTCACCATCGACCAGGCCGGCTCGTGGCCGATGAGCATCAGGCGCTGTGCGCTCCCACCGTGGCGTGCCGCTACAGCCAGCACCTCATCGGGCGAGGCGCCGTATAGGTCGTCGGAGAGCTCGAGGGGCCCCGACCAGCCTCCGGCGAGCCTCGCGATCTCTGCGGTGGACTCAGCCCGGACCGCTGTCGACGACACGATGCGGTCCGGTGCCTCTCCCATCTGGCGGAGCACGATTCCCATCGTGCCGGCCGCCCGTTCCCCGCGTTTGTTCAGCGGACGCTGCCGGTCGTTGCCATATGAGGCATCCCAATCGGACTTGCCGTGACGAAAGAGGATCAGACGGTGCATGAGGGGAAAGTTACCAGTTGTCAGTTCGCTCGCTGCGCTCGCTTCCAGTTGCCAGTTAGGAATCGCGATTGGCAACTGGGAACTGGGACCTCACACGTCTGCGTACACCGGTGGTTTGCGGTCTGCCCACGGGCGCGCCCTCTCGAGCTGGCCGGCGAGACTGAACAGGGTCTCCTCGTCGCCGAAGCGGCCAAGGAAGTGCGAGCCCATCGGCAGGCCGTCGTCGGTCCAGAACAGTGGAACCGACATCGCGGGGAGCCCGGAGAAGTTAGCGAGTGGGGTGAAAGGAACGTAGCGCGCGATCATCTCCGTGAACTCGTCCCATGGCAGCGTCTGATCGATGGCTCCCAGCGGCACCGGTGGGGATCCGAGAACCGGGGTGAGGAAAACGTTGTACCGCTCTAGGAAACGACCGGCCTCGCGGGAGGCTTCCTGCAAGGAAACCTGCGCAGTCAACAGATCGGCAGGGGAGCGTTGCGCCGAGCGCCTGACCAGGGTAAAGGTGAAGGGTTCAAAAGCTGGGTTGTTGGTTGCCCTTTGGGTGAGGCGGCTGAGGACCCGCATGGTGCGCAGGTCGCCGGCGAGGCGCCGCAGGTGGCGCACTCCAGGCTCGAGCTCTTCGGCTGAGCCGAGGATGTTGCCGAATCCATGTTCGGCGAGGGCGGCCCATATTTCCAGAAACGCCTGCCCCATGGTGGCACCGTCGAGTTCGGGCGCGGCCTCAACGACATCGTGTCCCAGGGTGCTGAGCAGCTCCGCCGTGTCCACGATTGCTGCTTCACAGTCGGGGTGGACGCGGATCCCCCGATAGTCGCGTACCGAATAGGCGATGCGCAGCCGACCAGGGTCGGCGGACACTGCTTCGGAGAAGGTTCCCGAAGGCGGTGGGGCCCAGTACTCGTCACCTGGTGTCGGGCCATGGATCGCATCGAGGAACGCCGCTGAGTCGCGGACCGTCCTGGTGAGCACACCGTCAACAGACACCGAATCACTGGAAACCGGCGGCCGTCTTGGGTTTCGTCCCCGTGACGGCTTGAGCCCGAACACCCCGCATGCCGACGCCGGGATCCTGATCGATCCGCCGCCGTCGCTGCCCTGAGCCAACGGGACGATGCCCGCCGCGACCGCCGCCGCGGCACCCCCACTGGAACCACCGGAGGATCGAGTGAGATCCCACGGGTTCCTGGTCGGGCCGTGCAGCGCCGGTTCCGTTGTCGGCAACAAGCCGAATTCCGGGGTGTTGGTCCTGCCTACCTCTATGAAACCTGCGGCGTCGACACGATGCCGGAACTCGCTGGTCACCTCCCCGACGTAGTCGCGAAAGAACACGGAACCGAACGTGACCGGTGTGCCGTCGTCGCTGACCAGGTCTTTGATCAGAATAGGAACGCCTGCGAACGGTCCGCCGGCTCGGTGCGCAGCCTCGTCCCGAGCTTGGTCGAGGCATTGCCAGATCACGGCATTGATGGCCGGGTTCACGGCCTGGATTCGGAGGGCGGCCGCGTCGACCAGCTGGCGGGGCTTCACCTCTCCTGCGGCAACCAGGCCGGCGAGGCCAACGGCGTCGTAGTCGTCGTAGTCGCTGAAGGGGTCCACGGAGTCAGATCATCGCCGGGAGACGACGTAGTCGATGGCGCTGGTCAAGCGCTCGATATCGGCTGGGTCGACGTTGGGGAAGGTGGCGATGCGCAGCTGATTGTGCCCGAGCTTCCGGTACCCCAGCACGTCGACGATCCCGTTGGCGGCAAGAACGCTTACTACATCCTCGGCGGCGACCGACTCGTCTAGGTCGACGGTCGTCACGGTCGGGCTGCGTATAGCGGCGTCGGTCACGAACGGCGTGGCGTAGGAAGATGCTTCGGCCCAGCCATAGACGATCCCCGAAGAGGATCGTGCCCGTTGCTCGGCCCAGGCCAACCCGCCCTGGGCGGTGAGCCAGTCGATCTGGTCGGAGAGCAGGAAGAGCGTGGTCAGCGACGGTGTGTTGTAGGTCTGGTCCTGGCGCGAGTTCTCCAGCGCAATCTGCAGTGACGCCATTGGGGGAATCGACCGCTCTGAAGCCATCCGCTCGATCCGGTCGACCGCCGCAGGGGAGCACAAGGCGATCCACAGCCCTCCCTCAGACCCGAAGGCCTTCTGCGGGGAGAAGTAATAGACGTCGAAGACTCCTGAATCGACCCGCACCGCACCGGCCGCCGAGGTTCCGTCCACCAGGAGAACTGCATCGCCGTCGTTGGGCCGGACCAGCGGCGCGAGCACGCCCGTGGACGTCTCGTTGTGGATCAGGGCATAGGTATCCACCGTGTCGTCAGCCACCGGTATCGTCGCCGATCCAGGGGGTGCCGCTATCACCGCGGGGTCGTCGAGATGCGGCATGGTCGCGACCACCGCGGTGAACTTCTCGGAGAACTCACCGATGCTGACATGTTGGCTCTTGTGCGCAATCAGCGAGTGGGCGGCGACCTCCCAGAACATTGTGGCGCCGCCGACTCCGAGCACTATGTCGTAGCTGTTGGGGAGCTCATACAAGTCGGCGAGACCGGTTCGGATGGACCGAACGACCCGGCGCACACCCTCGCGGCGGTGGCTGGTGCCGAGGTAGGTGCCGGCGACCGCGGCGAGCCGGTCGACTCCGGCGCGGCGGACGAGGGCAGGGCCGGAACCGAAGCGCCCATCCGACGGCATCAGCTCCGGCGGAATGATGATGGAATCGAGATCGCTCACAGGGCCCTCTATCGTTGTATGTCCGGGGAGGGTAGTGATGCACGGAAGCCCCAAAGAGGCCGGAGCCTGATGAGCTCGGCCGGCGTAGGCAACGACGGAATCAGCGAGCGGGCGGCACAGATCGAGCCGTCGGCGACACTGGCAATCAGCGCCGAGGCGAAGCTCCTGCGCGCTGCCGGCGAGCCCGTCATCGGATTTGGAGCCGGTGAACCCGACTTTCCCACTCCCGACCACATCGTAGAGGCCGCCGTGGCCGCGGCCAGGGATCCGGCAACACACCGCTACACGCCGGCGGCCGGCCTGCCCGAGCTCCGGGAGGCGATATCGGCGCGAAGCCTTGATACCGGCCTGGCCGTCGATGCGGGTCGGGTGGTGGTGACCAATGGTGCCAAGCAAGCCGTGTTTATCGCTTTCCAGGTGTTGCTCGACCCCGGCGACGAGGTGCTGGTGCCTGCACCTTATTGGGTGACCTACCCGGCGTCGATCGCGCTCGCCGGTGGAGTCCCGATCATCATCGACACCGACGATGCCGCCGATTTCCAGGTGACCGTCGACCAGCTGGAGGAGGCCCGGACGGATCGAACCAAGGTTGTGCTATTCGCGTCACCGTCGAACCCCACCGGCTCCGTCTACGACCGGGACCGCATGCAGGAGATCGGTCGGTGGGCGGCGGGCCACGGCATCTGGGTCGTTACCGACGAGATCTACCACCGGCTGGTCTACGGGGACCCGCCTTTTTACTCGCTGCCCGCGCTGGTTCCCGAGGTTGTGGACCACACCATCGTGATCAACGGGGTGTCCAAGACCTACGCCATGACCGGGTGGCGAGTCGGATGGCTCATCGGGCCGCCGGCAGTTGCCGTGGCGGCAAGCCGCATCCAGAGTCACGTCTCTTCCAATGTCGCCAATGTGTCGCAGCGGGCGGCGCTGGCCGCACTCACCGGCCCTGATGATGCCCCGGACGCGATGAAAGCCGCCTTCGACAAACGAAGGGGCACCATGGTGGCAATGCTCAACGACATTCCAGGAATCAAGTGTGCCGTTCCCGGGGGTGCCTTCTACACGTTCCCCAACGTGTCAGGGTTGTTCGGTGCCGACCTGTCCGGGCACTCGGTTGGCTCGTCGATGGAGCTGGCGACG
>JACZST010000174.1 GCA_022574065.1 Acidobacteriota bacterium | reverse complement strand
TCCGTGAGCCGGGGCTCATCGGCAAGCCCGTTGCCGTCGGGGGCGGAGTCGTTCTCTCCTGCACCTATGAGGCGCGGGCAATGGGGGTGCGCGGTGGGATGCCGTTAGGGCGGGCCAGGGAGCTGTGTCCTTCGCTCATCGTGCTCGACTCAGATTTCGGCGACTACGTCGACTACAGCGACCGGGTCTTCGAGGTGTTCAGGGAGTTCACCCCGCAGGTAGAACCGCTCTCCATCGACGAAGCCTTTCTCGACATATCAGGATCAACCCACCTGTTCGGATCGCCGGCCGAGATCGGCGCCGCCCTAAGGAAGCGCGTGCGCCAGGAGACGCAACTCTCGGTGTCGGTGGGCGGGTCACGGACGAAGTTCCTGGCCAAGATTGCCAGCCAGGTAGCGAAACCCGACGGGATGATCATCGTCGAACCGGGCACCGAGCTTGACTTCCTCCACCCACTATCCGTGGACCACCTGTGGGGTGTGGGTCCGGTGACTCTGGAGGCGCTGGCAACCCTGGGTGTCAAGACCGTCGGAGACCTCGGGGAGACGTCTGAGCGGCTGCTCGCCGACCGGGTCGGAAGGGCGAGAGCTGCTCACCTGCATGCCCTCGCCTGGAATCGTGACCCGAGGGGCGTCGAGACCGGACGACGGGCGGCCTCGGTGGGCGCTCAGAGCGCCTTTGGTGGCGACCACCGCTCCCCTGAGGAGCTGAGGGCCGTGATCGCCCGGTTGTCATCTCGTGTCGGGGCCCGGCTGAGGAACAAGTCGTGGAAGGGGAGGACGGTGACGATTCGGGCCCGGTTCACCGACATGGCTGCGGTGACGAGAGCAAAGACTCTGCGTGGCCCGACCGCGTCGAGCGCGGTGCTGTACCGCACCGGCATAGGTCTCGTAGACAAGATCCTCGAGGAGCATCCCGACCGCGGGCTGAACCTGCTCGGCATCTCGGTGTCCAACCTGGAGCGCGGGTCGACGCTGCAGCTCGAGCTTGGCCTAGGCGAGGATGCCGCCCCTGGCAACCCTAGGGAGCTCGAGCTGCAGGCTCTCGACGAGGCCGTCGATGCTCTCCGCGAGAAGTTCGGGAGAAGGGCAGTCGGCCCCGGATCGGACCTCCTCGGCGACACCTCGGAGTTTGCCGAGGGTCTTTCCGACATCATGAGCCGCGACGAAAGCGAGTGACCTCAGAGGCTCCGCAGGGCTTGGAGTCGCCAGGGGCGGCGACTGCCGCACTACGTATTACGAGTCGGATCTGGGTGACCGGTCGTCTCGGCAGAGGTGGAGCGCCGGTTGCTCCCGTACTAGAAATAGATTGATCTAGCAGAATGGATGAGAAACGACAGTTCATTGTGTATCTGCCGGAGGAGTTGATCAAGCGGGTCAAGGTCGCCGCGATCGAGGACGAGCACCGGCTGTCCGATTTCGTTTCGATCGCCCTGGAGTCGTATCTCCGACACCGAAAGAAGCAAAGGTGAGGCTGCAACCGATCATCTACACCACCGACATGCCGGCGACTGTCGCCTGGTACAGCACGGTGCTCGGCAGCGAGCCGACCTACACCTCCGACGTGTGGTCCTCGTTCGAGGTGGCAGGGGCCACGCTCGGCGTGCACCGGGTCGAGACGTTGTCCGACCGGGGCAGAGTCGAGCTTTCGCTGGTCGCCACCGACGCACTACAGGAAGTATTGGCTCGGGTCACCGCCGCCGGTATCGAGCCGCTGCGGGGCATCGCCGATGAGAGCTTCGGCAGATCGTTCGTCCTGGAGGATCCCGACGGATCGCCGGTTCAGGTAAACGAGCACGCTTGACGCTGCTGGGCATACCACAAGTCCGACCAGGGTTGACGTTCCGGAGCGAGCCAAGGGAGCGGACATGGCCTCGATAGGGATCATCGGCGACGGGCCAGGCGGGTTGTCCGCGGCCCTGTTCCTCGCCAAGAACGGACATCAAGCAACGGTCTATGGGCAGGACAAAACGGCGATGCACTTCGCCTACTTGCACAACTACCTCGGGATCCCCGAGATCACGGGTACCGAGTTCCAGAAGGTCGCCAGGGACCAGGTGATCAGCTTCGGGGCCGTCATTGTGGATGAGGAGGTCACCGCGGTATCCATCGGTGACGCCTTCGCCGTTTCCACGGCTTCCGGCGAAGCCACGTTCGATTATCTGATCCTCACCGAGGGCAAGAACCCGGTGGTGGCCAGGTCGCTGAACCTCGAGGTGGACGAAAGTGGGGCGATCGAGGTGGACCGCGACTCCCGCTCGTCAATGGATCGGGTGTACGTGGTCGGGCGCTCGGCTCGGCCGGAACGGAGCCAGGCGATCATCTCGGCCGGAGCGGGCGCCGCCGCAGCATTAGACATCCTCGCCAGCGAGGCCGGCAAGAACGTCACCGACTGGGACTCTCCGCCGGCCGATTGAGCACTGGTTCTCTTCCCAGCGATCACGTCCGCCCTTTTCGTCTGGCTGGTCGACCTTTTTTCTGCCATAGTCACCCCGGGAACTGGACAAGGAGGACGGATGTCGTTTTGGGATCAGTTATTGGATGAGCTGGAGTCTCTCGGTCAGACTCTCGTCGAGTGGACCATTCTGATAGGTGTCGCGCTCCTGGTGCTGATCATCGGGCGCTGGATCCTGAAGATCGTTCGCAACATTTTGCAAAGGGTGCTCGGCGCCGACATGCTCAACGGGGTATGGGAGCGATCGGGTGTAAACAGGGCTCTAGAGGGATCGGACCAGACCGCTGCATCCATCACGGCAACGGTGGTGTACGCCTACCTGATGGTTGGTCTTGTATTGGTGGCGGTTCGAATCCTGAACCTGGATTCGATCGAGGATCTGCTCGAGCGCTTGCTCGCCTGGATACCGCTCCTGATTGTGGCGGCGGTCACCGTGATCATCGCGGCAGCGGCGGCCAATTGGACCGCGGACCTGATCCGGCCATTTGCTGTCGATCGCGGGGTCGGTTGGCTGGCGTTGGTGGCTCAGGTTGCCATCATCATCTTCGGCATCCTGTTCGCCCTCGAACTGCTCAATATTGGCTTTGCCGAGGACATCGTGAAGCTGGTCGTTGCTGCCGGCGGCATCGCATTGGCGATTGCCTTTGGCGTTGGCGGCATCGACGCCGCCAAGGAATGGTGGGCGAAGTACGGCACTCCCGGCGCCAGCGCGCGCATGAACAAAGGACCGAGCTCCGGCGAATAACCCCCGGGGCATTTGTTAGGAGGGGCTCCCGCCGCAACGGGAGCCCCTCTGGTATTGCTGCCCGCTCCGGCCGCTCACACGACCTCGAGGATGGGACCCTCGGCGAATAGCGCGCCCACGTCGATCCCCATCCGCACCCACAAGGCGCTGGGGAGACCGAGGTCGGCAAGGTACAGCGGTCGAACCTCACGGATGTGTTCCTTTGGTAAGGCAAGGGTCACCGTTGCCGTTGGAGCGATCGCACCGGGATGCCCGTGCCCCGAGGGGATATCCAGCGAGATGACCGCGCGGCCTGAAGACCATGAGGCAAGGTCGGCCGCACGACCGCGCAGCGGCCCATCAAGGCCATAGCCGACCAGGGCGTCGACCACCACCGGAGCCTCCAACGGCTCGGTCTCCGGCTCGATCCCCATTGCTTTGAGCGTCGTCAGATGATGGACGGCGGCCGGCCCGGGTCGACCGGAAGCCAGCACCACCGAAAGTGAACGACCGCGATTGACCAGGTGCCGGGCGGCGCACAGGCCGCCCCCACCGTTGTTGCCGCCTCCTGCCAGCACGACGATCTCGCCGTCCGGCGCCGTCGAGTCCACAACCGCGGCAAGAGCCCTCCCGGCGTGTTCCATCATCTGCAGCAGGCTGATCCCGAATTCGTCGATGGCGAGCCGATCGGCTTCGACCATCTCCCCCACCGATAGCCATGGAACAGTGCCGGCCCCGATCGATGGGTACGTCATGTCCCGATGTCTCTTCGCCGGAACAGGAGCACCGCAGCGCCGACAAATGCCAGACCTACCGCGAGCAGCAGGGGCTGTTGCCAGCCGAGAGTCTGTTCCAGGGGGTTGTTGTCCCCCTGGTACCAGTAGAAAGGGGACAAGGGCCGGAACGGCTCCAGCCAGTCGACGACGGCGCCGAACCCGTTGAGCAGGAACGTCGCGACACCGAGCCCGGCGGAAACCCCAATCGCAAGGCCAGGCTTTCCGGTACCGGCGCCTGTTGCCAGGGCGACGGCACCGAAGAGGAAGGCGAGGAACGCCATCCCCAGATTGGCGGCAAGGAGACCTCCAAGAGTCAGGTCGAGATCAACGATCGCATCGCCAAGCCAAACGATGACCAAAACACCGGCGACCAGCGCAAGCAACAACAGCAGCAGCGATGTCGCCTTGGCGACGACGACACGGTCCCGGGTTGGGGGAGTTGCGAGCAGGAGGTCGGCGGTGCCGTCTTTCTCCTCTCCGGCGAGCGCCGCCTTGCCGATGCCGATGGCGAAGGCAAGAAAGACAACAAGCCCGACGCCCTGGTACACCCGCGACGACACCAGGCC
>JACZST010000173.1 GCA_022574065.1 Acidobacteriota bacterium | reverse complement strand
GCTTCGCGGCGGGCCGCTCGGGCCACGGCTCCGCATTTGCGGAGCCTCTAGTCGTCGTCGCAGCTCAGCGCCAGGGTTTCGAGGCTCGCATCCGCCGGCTTTATGCCTTCCGCAAGCACGAAGCGGTAGGACGTGTCATCCTCGCAGTTCTGCTCGTCTCTCCGGAACACCTGCAACAGCACTGAGGGATCGATGTCTTCGCCCCCATCGATCTTGTCGATCCCCAATTCGACGACCTCGTCGTGGACGAGTTGGAGGATGTCCGGGGGCTTTGTCGCTTCCCGCTCCCGTTCGAAATCGGAGATGGCTTCCTGCTTGCGGTGTCTCCCCATGCGCGACAACAGCACCATGACGGTGAGAAAGGCAAGACCTATACCAACGACTGCGAGCATCATGCTTTTGGCTCCGCTCTCTCGTAGGCCTCGGCGTAGCGCTCGATGGCGTCCTCCCCGACGTAACTGCCGACGTCGACTTCGACGACCTCGAGGATTTCCTCGGCCGATGGGTTCTCGAGGCTGTGGACCTCGCCTGCCGGAACAAACACGGAATCCTCTTCGGGGACGAGACGGGTAGTGTCGCCGAGCCTGATTCTGGCAATCCCACGAACGACTATCCAGTATTCCGAGCGGTCGTCGTGGGTTTGCAAGGATGTCTTGCCACCAGGCTCGACCCACAGGCGGAGCACCCTGAACCCTTGGCCTTCGAGGAGCGTGGCGAACCCGCCCCATGGGCGAGTTTCGGTTCCATCGGTTTCGACTTCGGGGCGGTGGGCTGCTTCGAGCCGATCGACGATCACCTTCACGTCCTGCGCGCGATCGCGCCCAACGATCAGAGTGGCATCAGGGGAGTCGACGATGACCACGTCGTCTAGCCCGATTGCGGCGATCAGCCGATCCGAGCTACGGACGTAGCTGTTTGCCACATCCAGTAGCTCAACGTCCCCGCTGATGACGTTCCCGTCCTGGTCGGGTTCGCCGAGCTCCCACAACGCATCCCACGATCCGACGTCGCTCCAGCCTGCATCGAGCGGGACGACCGCTGCCGCGTCGGTTGGTTCCATGACGGCGTAGTCGATCGAGATCGAAGGCGACTGCGAAAACGCCGCTTCGTCGAGGGTGATGACGCCGGTGTCCTTCTTTGCCCCCTGATATGCATCGGTCGCCGACGCCAACGCATCCGGCTCGTGGGTGCCGAGCTCATCGAGGTATCGCTTGGCCCGAAACAGGAACATGCCGCTGTTCCAGAGATGGCTGCCGGCGGCGAGGTACCGCTCCGCAGTCTCGGCATCCGGCTTTTCCCTGAAGCTTTGGACGAGCATGCCACCGCCGTCGAGCGGATCACCGACCTCGATGTAGCCGTAGCCGGTCTCTGCGTGGGTGGGGTTGACGCCGAATGTCACCAGGTACCCGTCGTCGGCGAGCCCAACGGCGACGCCGACGGCCTCGGCGAGCGCAGCCTGGTCGCCGATGACGTGGTCGGAGGGAAGGACGAGCATCAGTGGATCATCTCCGTCAGCGGTCAAATCGAGGGCGGCGACCGCCGCGGCCGGTGCGGTGTTGCGGCCGATGGGCTCCAGGATGATTCGGGCCTCGCTGAAACCTGCCGAGGCAAGGTCGCGCTGGATGAGCGCCAGCTGATCGGCGTTTGACACCACGATCGGCGCGGCCACGCCCGCAATGGAGGCGGTCCGTTCGATGGTTGTCTGAAACATCGAGCGGTCACCGGCCAGCGGAAGTAGCTGCTTGGGCTGGCGTCTCCTCGATGCCGGCCACAGCCTGGTTCCCGCACCACCCGAGAGAACAACCGGGACGAGCTTGCTCATATAGTGAATGTATCGGCCGATCTTCTTTGCACCAAAGTTGAAAAAGAGTTTCAGGGCACCAGTCGCCAGTCGTCAGACGCTATTCCGTCCGCCACTCGGTCGTCTCAACCCCGGCCGGTTCCATGATATGACCCAGTTCGACGCGAGCATCGGCGGTTCCGAAGAAGGTAAGTGCGTCCGTCGGCTGCAGCATCGTGTTGCCGTGCGGGATGACTACCGTCGTTCCCCGTCGAACGGACACGAGAATCGCCGAATCCGGCCAGGGAATGTCCTTTACCATCGCGTTGGAGACAGGGGACCCGCGCATCACAGCCATCTCGAAGAACTTTGCGTCTGGTTGCGACCTGAGCCGCACCCGCTCGCGGTAGAGCTCGCGCCCGGTCGCGGTTCCCAACGCGGCGTGATAGGCGCGCACCACCGACTCGCGACGGAACATGCCGATGAGCTCGCCGGGGTCGGAGTCGGACACGACGGGGAGCCTGCCCAGCCCGAGCGCTGCCATCCGGGCCAGGGCCGCGGAGACGGGAAGCGAAGGGGTCACCGTGATCGGGCGGTCGGTCATGATGGAGGCGACGGTCGTTTCACCGTCGGCTGCGCGGGCGATGTCTGAATACGACACGACGCCGACGAGCCGGTCGTCGGCAACGACCGGTACCCCGTGGTGGTGGGTGCGATCGAGCAGGTCGGTCAGTTGATCAACCGTCATGTCTCGCCGCGCCGGCTCCTCGATCGGGGCCATCACCTCAACTACTTCGACGGTGTCCAGCAGGTCGATGTCCTGGTTCGTCGGCAGGTGAATGCCGCTCTGGGTGAGGGCGATCGTGTAGGCAGAGTCCGCATACAGCCGATCGCCGAGGAACGTTGCCAGCGCCGCCCCCAGCATCAACGGCAGGACCAACCCGTAGTTCCCTGTGATCTCGAACACGATGATCACCGATGTGAGCGGCGCCCTCGCCACCGCGGCAAAGGTGGCTGCCATACCCACAACCGCGAATGCACCGGGTTCGAGCTCGGAGAAGGTCCACAGCGGATCGATGATTTGGGCGAAACCCGACCCGACGACGCCGCCGATGAAAAGCGCCGCCATGAACGTGCCGACCGAGCCACCCCCCTCTCTGGTCAGAGCGGTCGTCACCATCTTGATCCCGGCGAGGGCGAACAGTGCGTACCAGGCTTCGGAACTATCGCCTCCCCCGGCAAGCAGATTGCTCAAGAACCGCTGGCCCGTTCCCAGGGAATCGGGGAAGACCAAACCGATGGCCCCGATGAGAACGCCGGCACCGATTGGGAGCGTCCATCCCGGGAGACGGCTTGGGACGCGAAATGTGCTTGTCGAAGCAAGAACCCTGATGAAGGCGACGCCGAAGAGGACGGCGACGACGGCGAGCGCCGCATACAGCACGAGCTGCAATGGGTCGGCGAGGTCATATGCCGGCGATGTGAGTAGCCGCTCTTCGCCAACCAGCTGCTGAGTGACTACCGCTGCCATCACCGAGGTGATGACGATCGCATTGAGGTGGCGGACGGAAAAGGAGCGGAGGATCACCTCCATGGCGAACAGCATCCCGGCGATGGGAGCGTTGAAGGAAGCACCTACCCCGGCACCGGCGCCGGCGGCCACCAGGCTCTGGATCTGGTCGTGGCCGAACCCGGTGTAGCGGGCCAAGGAAGACCCGATCGTGCCACCGATCATGGCGATCGGTCCCTCCCGGCCACCCGACCCTCCTAGGCCGAGGGTGGCCGCGGTTGCAGCGATTTTCGCGGGGATCAACCGGGTAGGGAGATAGCCCCCGTGCAGACTGGTGGCCACGATCGTCTCGGTGACACCACCGCTGGCGACCCCGGGCCCGAACCACCGATTGAGCGACCACGAGATCAGCAAGCCGATCGGGATGGAGACCAGCAAGAGCCATTTCCCCCAACCGAGGGCGTCGTCGACCGACTCGAATACAGAGAACACGCCCGCGATGGCCCACACCAACACCGCGGCCCCGAGCCCAACCAGCACGCCGACGACGAGTGCCGCGGTCAGAAACGCGGCCGCGCCTCGCGTGGCAAATCGGTCTCTGGCCCAACGCCGGAACTGGATCATGCTCGGAACGGTAACGAGTCGTGCGTCGTGAGTCGCCAGTCGCCAGTCGCCAGTCGTGAGTCGTGAGTCGTGAGTCGTGAGTCGTGAGTCACGAAGATAAAACGCAAAGCTCAAAGCCCATAGCCCAACGCTCACAGCCTTGACAACATCTAGAGGCACATTATTCTCTGTTCATGCAAAACAACACGATCAAGCTCGCCACCAAGCCCAAGCGCCTCCTCACCGGGCCGGCGAGCTAGCGTGTAGGCGATCCCACTCCCTCACACCAAAGCTTCAATGAATGCGCCGGCCCAAGCGGGCTGGCTTTTTTTGTTTTCTCGAACCGGTTGGAGAATCCGAATGTCGCACAGCGCTGAATGCCCGGAGTGTGCCGCGAAGGTTACGCTACCCGACGATGCCGTGGTCGGAGAAATCGTGCAGTGCGCGGAATGCGGCGTAGAGCTTGAAGCCGTCTCGCAAGATCCCTGGAAGTTCGCCCGCGCTCCTGAGGAAGAAGAGGACTGGGGTGAGTAGCCCGCGCGTCACGATGCTGTTGTCGCGGATTCGAGTGGAAGAGAAACTGCTTCTGAAGGCGTTCCGCAAACGCGACATTACGGTCGATACGGTGGACGA
>JACZST010000172.1 GCA_022574065.1 Acidobacteriota bacterium | reverse complement strand
ATCCCGATCGCCCGACTCACCGCACAGTACGTCACCTACGTCGAGGTTCTCCAGGAGATTGATCCGAATGTGGCGGGCGAATTCCTCGTCCTGGCGGCGACGCTGATGGAGATCAAGTCGCGCACGCTGCTGCCGACGCCGCCGCCGACCGAGGACGACGAGTTTGTCGACCCCCGGCTCGAGCTGGTCAAGCAGCTCCTCGAGTACAAGCGATTCAAGGACGCGGCCGAGAGCCTCCACGAAGCCGCCCTGCAGCGCAGCCAGCGGTTCGAGCGTCGGCCCGCCCTGTCCGAGGACGAGGCGGAGGGCGAGGGCGTGGATCTCGAGGACGCGCAGATTTGGGATCTGCTCGTGGCGTTTCAGGAGCTGATGGCCCAGATCGGCCGCGAGCCGACCACGCATGACGTGATCTACGACGACACGCCCATCGCGCTGCACGCGGCCGACCTGACCGACCGCCTCCAGCGGGCGGGCGGCTCGCTCGAGTTCGCCGGGGACAGCTCGATGAGCAGCAGCGACGACATCGTGACCTGGTTCATGCTGTACGGTCCCGATCCCACCCCGCTCGACACCACAGACGGCAATGAGCTGCTGTGCACGGTGCGTTACGAGTCGAGAGACAGCAGGACCGAAGATTTCCCTGGCTGGAATCCAAGCTGGGAGAGCTTCGATGATGCCGATCCGGCCGTCCTGGCAACGATGTGGGATAGCATGGCGACGTCGGCGGACCAGCAGTACTGCGTAGGCAACTTCGACCGCGGGCCTGGAATCTACCCGCTACGAGTCATGGTCGAGCACAGCGCCTCGCAGAAGGGCCGGAACAAGTACTCGCTTCGCACCAGCACCAGCGGCCCCAAGACCTATATCTCTGGTCTCGGCGACATCGGGATCTACGCCAACGTGGAAGAGGGCGGTGTCTCCGAGTTCTACCTCGCCAAGGTGGAGGAGATACACGCCGGCAAGAACCTCATCATCGAGCTGTGGGACCCCGGCGACATAACCGGCGGGAACAACTCGGACAGCGTGCGGGTGTACGACGGCTTCGGAAGCATCCCAGACTGTTCGTGGTCGGCGACAAATGGGGATTCTGGGTCCGGGCCGTGCATCATCACCACCGGGGGAAAGGTCTTCAACGGCCACCTGGTCACCATGGTCCTCCCCATTCCGGCCGACTACTCCTGCGACGGCGACACGTGTTGGTTCCGGATCGAGTACCGATACCCGACGGGGTCGGTCCACGACTCGACCACCTGGGCCGCATACATAGAAGGCAATCCGATCCGTCTGGTGAAGTAGCAGTCGCACGTTCACCCGGCTCTCGCATTCCTTCGGATTACGGATCACGTACAACGTATTGCGACACCGGCCAGACCAAGTCGCGAGGTTTTGCGTAGTACGCAATACGTAATCCGTCATACCGGCATCATCGACCAGGGGTACCCTGGTCGATGATGCCGAAGCTTGCCGTACTCGATGGACACAGCCTCGCTTACCGGGCTTTCTACGCCCTCCCCAGCGACCTGGCGACCCCATCGGGTCAGGTGACCAACGCCGTCTACGGATTCACCTCCATGCTGATCAAGCTGCTCGGCGACGAGTCCCCAGACGCCATGGTCGTCGCCTGGGATGTCCGCGGACCGACGTTCCGCTCTGAGGCGTACCCGGAGTACAAGGCGCAGCGCGAACGGGCCCCCGACCTGTTCACCGGTCAACTCCCACTGATCGACGACGTGCTCACGGCGATGCAGATCAGCCAGGTGCGCATTGCCGGTTACGAGGCAGACGACGTGCTCGCAACCGTCGCCGACCGCGCCAAGAAAGAGGGGTGGGAGGTCATTGTCGTTACCGGAGATCGGGACGCTTTCCAGCTGATCGAGCCAGGCATCTCCGTGATGTACACGCGACGCGGCATCACCGATACGATCATGGCCGATGCCGAGTGGCTCCAGGAGCGATACGGCGTCGCCCCCGACCAATACGTCGACTACGCCGCCCTTCGCGGCGACACGTCCGACAACCTCCCCGGGGTCCCCGGGGTAGGGGAGAAGACCGCAGCGAAACTGATCAACGAACACGGCGATGTGGCAGGCGTCATCGCCGCCGCCGCTGATTTCTCTCCGAAGCTACGAGACAACGTGGTGGCGTCTGTGGACCAGATCACGCTCAACCGCGAGCTGATGACGCTGGTGCGCGATGTGCCGGTCGATGTCGATCTCGAAGACTTCTCCCTCACCGGGTTCAAGGAGGAGCTCATCCGGCCCGTGTTCGAGGACCTCGCCTTCCGCAGCCTGTGGGACCGGCTGGCCGAGCTGGGTGGCCTGGAGAGTGCCCCCGTCGAAGTGCTCGAGATCGAAGTGGTCTCCATGCGTGATCCAAAACAGCTGGTGCATATGGGGAGCAACGGACCATTGACCATCGAGCCGGTGTGGGAGGAGGAGATGCTCGCCGGTGTCGTCGTCGCCGGCGACCCTGCCGCCTTTGTGCGATCAGAGGATCTCGACTTCCTAGTGTCCGATGCTCCCGGGTTGGTCGGTCACGACGTCAAGCCCCTGGTCCGGGCCCTCACCGAGATGGGAATCGATCCGCCACCGGTCGTCTTCGACACCGCCCTTGCTGCCTATGTGGTCAACCCGGCCCTGCGCGCCCCCGATCTGCCCGCCCTCGCCGAGAAAGAGCTCGGGATCGTCGTCGACGGTGTAGAAGCCGAGAGCGAGCAACCTCAGGGCGCCTTCGACTTCGAAGGCCCGCAAGGCCCGGATCTCGAAGCGGCGGCCATGCGCGCCGTCGCCACCGAGATGCTCGTGGAACCGATGCGTCGCCAGCTCGAGGCGCGGGGAGGAACCGCCCTGTACGAAGAGATCGAACTGCCGCTGGTGCCGATCCTGGCCAGGATGGAGATTGCCGGGATCGGAATCGATACGGACTTTCTCGATCGGTTGGGGACGGATCTCAAGGAGCGACTGGCGGCACTCGAGGAGAGGATCCACCGCGAGGCCGGAGAGCCGTTCAACATCAATTCAACCCTGCAACTCAGGGAAGTGCTGTTCGATCGCCTTGGGCTGCCGGTGATCAAGAAGACGCCGAAGGGGGCTCCTTCAACCGACGCGTCGGTGCTCGAGAAGTTGCGCGACGAGCACCCGATCGTCGACGACCTCTTGACCTACCGCGAGCTGGAGAAGTTGCGCTCAACCTATGTCGATGCCCTGATGCGCCTCGTTGACGACGATGGACGGATCAGGGGTCGCTTCAACCAGATGGCGGCCGCTACCGGCAGGCTGTCCCAGGAACAGCCAAACCTTCAGAACATCCCGGTCCGCACCGAGGAGGGCAGAGCGATCCGCCGCGCCTTTACCGCCGACGAAGGCAACCTGCTCCTGGTTGCCGACTACTCGCAGATCGAGCTACGAATCCTGGCCCATCTGTCCTCCGACCCCGGTTTGGTTGACGCCTTTCGCCGGGATATCGATGTGCACGCCGCCACCGCGGCCAGGGTCAACAAGGTCGACCTCGAGGCGGTGACTCCGGACCAGCGGAGGAAGGCCAAGATGATCAACTTCGGACTGCTGTACGGCATGGAGGCGTACGGCCTGGCGCAGCGACTCGACATCGACAGAGAAGAGGCTCAGGCCCACATCGACGCCTATTTCGACCAATTTCCCCAGGTCAAGGCCTATCTACAGGGCGTCGTAGAAAGGGCAACGGTCGAGGGCTACACGACGACCCTGCTCGGTCGTCGGCGCTACCTCCCTGAGCTGGCGAGCCCACGCTTCAGAGACAGGCAGGCGGGTGAGCGAATGGCCCTGAACGCCCCGATCCAGGGTTCGGCTGCAGACATCATCAAGAAGGCAATGATCGACCTCGATCGAGAACTGGCCGGCCGATCCGCAGAGATGCTGCTCCAGATCCATGACGAGCTCGTCATCGAGGTGCCGGAAGACGAGGTAGAAGACGTCGCTGGAATCACCCGTGAGGTGATGGAGAGCATCGTCGATCTCACCGTCCCGCTCAAGGTGGATGTCGCAAGCGGAAAGACGCTGGCAGACGCCAAGCAGTAGAGAGTCGCCAGTCGCAAGCCGCCAGTTCCCGGTTCCCGGTTTCCGGTTCCGAGTCGCAAGACGCAAGATGCAGGACTTCCGTTTCTTGCTCGCGACTTGCGACTTCTTCCGTGTTGCCTGTTGAGTAGCCTGCGCGGTACCATCAGCACGCCCGATAGGAGCCGTTTTTCGCGCCGTTGGGAATCCCAGTACACAGGAGCCGATTGCTTTCCATGACCACGTTCAACGAAACCGATCTCGCCGCAGACGGCGAGGAGACTGCAGAGGGCTTGCCCGAGGCAGCAAAGGACACAGCCGAGGGCTTGCCCGAGGCAGCAAAGGACACAGCCACACCTCGCGAGCCGCAAGCATCGACGGAAAAGCTTCGGGCCGAAGCCCCGGACGCTCCGGAGACCGCACCCGAAGACAACACGCCAGATCAGGAGACCGACACCGCCGTCGGTGACCGCGAGGCTGGCGTGGAGCCGGAACCGGAGGCGGACGCCAGGGTCGATACCATCGCCGAGGTGCCTGGGTCGACCGAAACGGTCGCTGAGGACGAAGTCGGTATGGAGACCGAAACCAACACC
>JACZST010000171.1 GCA_022574065.1 Acidobacteriota bacterium | reverse complement strand
CAAGAGGGGGAGAAACAGGGGGAGAACAGGGGGAGAACAGGGGGAGAAACAGGAACTGGCGACTTGCGACTTTCGACTTGCGACTTGCGACTTGCGACTTGCGACTGGCAACTAGGAACTCTCATGGCTTGCTCTACCTGTGACCCACCGATAGCCTCCGGCGGGTAACCGGGCGGCGCAGCGTTTTGTCGACGTCGCCCGCACGGGTGCCGGCCCGATCGAACAGGCGGAGTTCATTTGCGAAAACGCATCCCCTTCCTCTTTGCTGCGCTCCTGGTCGCCGCCCTGGTGGCGGTGGTCGGTGTCGCCGCCTTCTCGATCAGCGGTACAGATCCTCCCCAGGAGCAATCCTTCGACACGGCTATCTCGGGAAGGGTTGGGTCCGCGATCCTTGCCGTGTCGGTCTCCAGCCCCCAGCAAGCGAGCCTGCCGGCCACCGATGGGGAGGCACCGGCGCCTGAGGTCGTCGCAGCCGAACCGGTGACATCGCCATCCACGCAGGCACCGACGGGGACGACCAGCCCGCCGGCTCCCTCTGGTGCCGACACCAATCCGCCGAGGCTCTTCGTCGCCTATCCCGAGAACGGAGCGACGGTGACGACGAGCGTTGTTGAGTTCGCCGGAACGAGCGAGCCGGGGGCAATCGTCTCTTCCGGTCCGTTCCCAGCCACCATGGACGAAAACGGCAACTGGACGATCAAGCTGGTCGTCACCGCTGGCTACAACAACACGGTGTTCACCGCACTCGACCCCGCCGACAACGCAACCTCGGTTCGCGCCGTCGTGTTCTACGACCCGCCGAGTATCCCGACCACGACAAAGGCGCCACCTTCTCCAACCACAACCAAGGCGCCTCCACCGACGACGACCAAGCCTCCGGCCACGACCACCACCAGTCCGCCCGTCGGCGGAGGATGCCCGGTATCGGGATCATGTTCACCGAATTGGTCGGCCGACGCCAAAGGCAGCCGCAACGTCGAAGCCTGGCGCCCGCTCGTCGAGAAACACTGGCAGCCGGATCGGGTCAACTGCGTCCTCGGCATCATCCAGCTCGAGTCGCGGGGCGACCCGAGAGCGCGCAACCCCGGCACAAACGCCCTCGGATTGATGCAGCATCTCGGGAAGTATTGGAACAGCAGGGCGATCGGATCCGGTTTCGTGGATGGCGATGGCCTCACCGCCACCCCATACAGCGCAGAGGCCAACATCGCCGCCGGCCGTTGGCTGGCCGATTGGGCCCAACAGAACCAGGGCGACTGGAAGCGGCCGTGGACGGTCACTCCGTTCGTCGCTGCCTGTCAGGCGTAACGCGGCGGGTAGCATCGAGCTGATGAAAGATCCATTCAAGACATTCCTGAGGATCACCGGCGTCGTCGTGGGGCTTGGAGCGGCAGCGTGGGCGCTGCGCGACAGGCTGCTACCTGCGCCCGCCATTCCGGAGGGCCCACCCCCGCAGTTCAGGACATCACCGCCGCCGACAGCGGAACCGGAAGATCTCACCGAAGTCAAAGGCATCGGCCCGGTGTATGCCGAGCGGCTCGTCGCCGCGGGTTATGACTCGTTCGCCACCTTGGTGGCGGCAGGGGCTGAGGCCGTTGGTGACGCGGCCGGGGTGTCCTCGGAGACAGCCACCAAGTGGGTGAAGAGCGCCGCCGACCTCGGCAGCGGGTGACCTCGCCATACCTGACAGCCCCTGAAAATCTCGACGCTCTCCTCGACGGCGAACCGCCGTACCGCGCCCGGCAGTTGCGCGACTGGTTGTATCGGACGCCGGTGCTCGGCGTCGACCAGATGACCAACCTCCCGGGTTCGCTCCGTGACCGGATCGGCGACGACCTATGGCCGTTCGTTGCAGAGGTGGAGCAGAGCGCCGACAGCGGGACGACACGCAAGTGGCTATTCCGGGCCCCCGATGGGGCAGCGATCGAAGCGGTGTTGATGGGGTACCCGCGACGCACCACCCTGTGCATCTCTTCTCAGGTTGGCTGCGCCATGCGGTGCACGTTCTGCGCCACGGGCCAGTTCGGGTTCGAGAGGCATCTGGAAGCGGGAGAGATCGTCGCTCAGGTCATGTACGCCAACGCGTCGCTCAGTCGGTTCCCGATCCCCGAATCGCCGGGGCGGGTCACCAACGTCGTCTATATGGGGATGGGAGAGCCGCTGGCAAATTACGACCGCGTCCGCGAGTCCCTGCGCAGGCTGATCGAAGTAGCCGGGATGTCGGCTCGCTCAATCACGGTGTCGACGGTAGGGGTGGTTCCGGGGATCCGACGACTCGCCGATGAGCCATGGCCGGTATACCTCGCCGTCAGCCTGCACGCTGCGGACGATGAGACTCGGTCGCGTCTGGTGCCGCTCAATGATCGCTACCCGCTCGAGCAGGTCATCGAAGCGGCCGAAGCCTATTTCACCGCAAAGGGGAGACGCCTTTCCATCGAGTGGGTGCTCATCGAAGGCGCAAACGACTCCGACGCCCAAGCGCGCAAGCTCGCCGCCATCGCCCGCCGAATGCACGCCCACATCAACGTGATCGCGCTCAACCCGACCCCGTTGAGCGACGACCGACCGCCGACGCAGGACCGCGTTGTGCGGTTCGTCGCCCTACTCAACGAGGAGGGCGCCAACGCCACCCTTCGCCAGATGCGAGGCCAGGAGATCGACGCCGCCTGCGGTCAACTTCGGGTCCGGAAGGCTGCGGGGTAGGGTCAGCACCAGTTCCAAGGAGTACATATGCAACTCGAACCCGGGCAAACAGCACCGCCCTTCACCGCAACCGACCAGGACGGCAACGAGCTCACACTCGCCGATTTCCGTGGGCAGAACCTCGTCATGTACTTCTACCCAAAGGCGTTCACGCCAGGCTGCACCACCGAGTCATGCGACTTCAGGGATCGACACGAGGTGTTCGCCGCCGCCGGCTACTCGATCGTCGGGGTGAGCCCGGACCAGCCAGAGAAGCTGACGAAGTTTCGCGCAGAGTACAACCTGCCCTTCCCGCTGCTCTCCGATCCCGACCATGTCATCGCGGAGGCCTATGGGGCTTGGGGCACCAAGAAGAACTACGGCAAGGAGTACGAGGGGATCATCCGGTCGACGATCGCCATCGACTCCGAAGGAACCGTGTCAAACGTCTGGCACAACGTGCGCGCCAAGGGTCACGCCGAGCGCGTCGCCGATGCGGTGCTCGACGCCGGCTGATGGGCAGCGTTCGCACAGCCGTCTTCCCCGTCGGTGGCCTCGGCACTCGTTTCCTGCCCGCCACCAAGGCCGTTCCAAAGGAAATGCTCCCGGTCGTTGACAAGCCCCTCATCCAATACGCGGTCGAGGAGGCCCGTGACGCAGGAGTCGAGCACTTCGTCTTCATCACCGCATCGGGCAAGAGCGCGGTCGAAGATCACTTTGATCGAAACTTTGAGCTGGAAACGGTGTTGGCTCAGCAAGGCAAGCATGACCTCCTCCGTCACATTCTCATGGACGGCATGGTGCCTGGCAGACTCGCCTACGTCCGGCAGATGGATCCACTCGGGCTCGGCCACGCGGTGTGGTGCGCCCGGCACCTCATCGGCAACGGCCCATTTGCCGTGCTGCTCGCTGATGAGCTCCTTCGCGGCGACCGCCCGCCCCTTGCCGACCTGATCGACGTCCACGAAGACATCGGAGGCAACGTCGTGTCTGTGATCGAGGTTGCGGCAGAAGACACCGGTTCGTATGGCATCGTCAAGCCGGGGAGGATCGACGGCCGGCGCATAGAGGTCAGGGGCCTGGTCGAAAAGCCGGACCCGGCGGATGCGCCGTCGCAATATGCCGTCGTCGGCCGGTACATTCTCGAGCCGGCAATCATGGGTCTGCTGGGCGAGGGCCATATCGGCGCCGGAGGAGAGATCCAGCTCACCGACGCTATGGCCCGCCTCATCGGGGGCCAGCCATTCAATGCGGTCATCCACGAGGGATCGCGCTACGACTGCGGATCCAAGGTCGGTCTCCTCGAAGCCAACGTTGCCCTCGCCCTGGAGCGAGACGACCTCGTTGGCGTCGAGTCGGCGGTGAGGCGGGCGTTGGGAGACTGAGTCAAAGGTCCGTATTACGTATCACGTATTACGTATCACGTACTACGAATTACGAATTGAGCGGGGCGAACAGGTCGATGGCGTTCCCGTCGGGATCGAGGACGGTGGCGTAGCGCTGGCCCCAGAAGGCGTCGAATGGGGCCCGGCTGCTGGTGTGACCGGCGTTGACTACCTCATCGTGGAGAGATCGACGTCCGATGGTTGATCACACAGAAAAGCGAGCCCGATTCGACCAGGACCCGTCGGGGGCTCGAAGTCCGGGTCGAACGAGGCGATGACCTCCTCGGTGTCCAGCATCAATCGTGTGCCGCCGGGGAGGTCGGCCTCAACGTGGCCAGCTACTTCTGGGTCCTCGTCAAAGTCGAGGCCGAGCAGCCCATAAAACGCAAGCGCCGCCTCCATGTCCGAAACGACGATCCCAAGCGCATCGAAGTGTGCTGTCATTGGTCGATTGTGTCACACCTGCGTGACATGATGGCGGTATGACGGATGGCGGCGCGGCGACGATCCTGCATGCCGACCTGGACGCGTTCTACGCGTCGGTGGCGCTGCTCCGTGAGCCGGGGCTCATCGGCAAGCCCGTTGCCGTCGGGGGCGGTGTCGTTCTCTCCTGCACGTATGAGGCGCGGGCAATGGGGGTG
>JACZST010000170.1 GCA_022574065.1 Acidobacteriota bacterium | reverse complement strand
ACCGCGTGCATCGTCAAGCGCACCGGCGGAGTTCTGGACTCCATGGAAACAGTGGACGCTATGGACGGAGAATCTGGTGGTGAGGCGTGCTATCCCCGCCCAGCGGATAGCACTCGTTAGGCGGGGCTCAATTGCCAGGCGCCGACCGCAGCTTTGAGGAGTGGCTGCGGGCTGCATCCCGCCCTTGCGCATCCTCCGTGTAAACAGGCAGGCCCCGCCGGACACTCGGCTAAGTCCCGGGCGCTGGTCTTGGGGCCAATGGTTAAGGCCCATTGAAAGTTTGTTCAGACCCTTGGCCGCAAGGTACCGGCCATGTGGGCGAGGGTCGCGTATCTCGTCATCTGCCTGTCGGTGGGTGGGTGCCTTGCGGCATTGTTCGGTTGCGCCGGCGGCGGAACCTTCAATTCCGGCCAGCGCGCTCCGTGGCGCGGCAAGGTGGAAGAGGCCTGCCTCACAAGCGGCGCGGTGCGCGCCTCTGCCCATGTGACGCCGATGGAGACGATCGACGGACCTGGCGTATGCGGGCTCGAGCGACCGCTGCGCGTCTCTGGCCTTGCCGATGGCCGTCGCCACCGCCCCGTATACCGTGAGCAGGTCGTTGCCGTCGACAACGACGCCTTCGATGCCGTAGCCGTCGGCACGAGCGGCGATCTGACCGGCGATCTGATCGCTTTCTGGGACCGAGATCGCATACATGTTGTTCTGGATCAGGAAGATCAGGGGGAGGTTGTGGATGCCGGCAAAGTTCATCGTCTCGTGCCAGTCACCCTCCGAGGTCGAGCCTTCTCCGCCGGAGACGAGCACGATGCCGTCGGATCCGCCGCGCTTCAACTCGTAGGCGATGCCGGCGGCGTGCGGGTATTGGGTCGCGATCGCCGAGGAGTGGGTGAAGATATTGAGATCCGGCTCCGACCAGTGACCAGGCATCTGTCGGCCGCCGGACGCGGGGTCGCTCTTCTTGGCGAACACGCCCAGGAAAATGTCTTCGGCGCTCACCCCGAGCCCGATATTGAAGGCGACGTCCCTGTAGTAAGGGAGGGACCAGTCCTTCTCCGAGTCGAGGGCATAGGCTGCCCCCACTTGGGTACCCTCGTGGCCCGATACCGACACCACGAAGCCAACCCTGCCCTGCCGGTTCAGCGCCCACATGCGCTCGTCGAGCTTGCGGGCGAGCACCATCCTGCGGTACATCTCGAGCAGGTCGTTGTCGCTGAGGCCGAGCACGGTGTGGTCGCCGATGGTCTCGAGTTCGACGGTCACTTCAGGCCTCCCCGATGGTGCCCCGGCCGCCGCTTGAGTCGGAGCGATCCGATATCTTGGATCCTTTCTTCGGCGACCCGTACTGCTGCCACGTGTGGATTCACGCCGTCCGCCTCTGCGGCGTCGAGCACGCGGTTGACGTTGTCGGAGATCGCATCGATCAGCGCGCTGGCCCGGTTGACCTCGTAGCCGTCCATTTCGATGTAGAGATTGATGACGCCGCCGGCATTGACAATGAAGTCGGGGGCATACAGGATCCCACGACCGACCAGTAGGTTGGCATCGTCGTCGATGGCCAGCTGGTTGTTGGCCGAACCGACCACCGCCTCGCAGTGCAGTCGGGCGATCGTGCTCTCGCTCAGACACGCCCCGAGTGCGCACGGAGCGAAGATGTCGCAGTCGACGTCGTGGATCTCGTCCACCGCCACAGCCTTGGATCCGTAGGACTCCACGGCTTCGGTGACCGCATCCTGGTGGATGTCCGCCACGACCGTCTCTACACCTGCCTCGGTGAGCCGGCGGAGGAGGTCCATCCCCACCTTGCCGACCCCCTGGATCGCCACCTTCCTCCCGGCGAGATCGTGAGTGTTCCACAGCCGGTTGCCGACGGCACGCATCGCCGCCAGAACGCCGCGGGCGGTAGCCGGCGACGGGTCACCGGATCCCCCTTCGACGGAGGGAAGGCCGGTCACCCAGTTGCTCTCGCGGGCGATGGTCGCCATGTTCTCCGGGGTGGTGCCGACATCCTCGGCCGTGATGTAGCGACCACCGAGGGAGTCGACGACGCGACCGTATGCGCGAAATAGTCGCTCGGTGCCCATGGTGCGAGGATCTCCGATGATGACGGCTTTGCCGCCCCCGAGATCGAGGCCGGCCGCAGCCGACTTGAGGGTCATCCCCTTGGACAGCCGCAGCACATCGATGAGGGCGTCTTCTTCGTTTCGGTACGGATAAAAACGAGTCCCGCCGAAGGCGGGACCAAGAGCGGTGTTGTGGATGGCGACGATGGTACGAAGCCCACTGTCGGGATCCTGGCCGAAAAGTACCTCCTCATGGGTTTCGGTACCGATCGATTCGAATACCCCCAACGGCAGCTCCTTCTCAAGATCGTCCTGGCGCGGGGCCGATTGTAGTGGTGAGGCCCATCCATCTTCTGGCCTGAGGACAATATCGGCAGCCAACTACCATCGCATTGATGATCAATACGGCGTACCTCCGCGTGTATCTTCCTGCCGACCGGGCGGGGACGTGGCCCGCGCACCAGGCCCTAGACGGGGAGCTGGCGATGGACGGGCGGTTCATCTGGAGCGAGCCGCTGGATTCGGACGCGTTCGAGGCGGAGTGGAACGGGGCCAAGTACGTCTGCCCCCGCTTCCCGCGGCTCAGGATGATCGAAGGCATCCTCGCCTTCTCCGGTGTAGCCCCGAATCTCGGGATGCTTTCCGATGACGAGCGAGCTGCGCTCACCCACGAACTCGACTCGCGTCGCGGCGCGGATTCACGCAGCCACATCCTCGCCTCACCGTGGCACGTCCCGTTGCGCTGGTTCGGCGCATTCAACTCGAGCGAGCGTGAGTTGATCGACACCAAGGATGGGTTGTCGATTCGCTACCGCACCGATCTGGGCGACGCCGTGGATCGGGTGCGGTGGGCTGCCGGCGTTTTGGATACGGTCGGGTTCGCCGACCAGATCGTGGAGCAGGTTCGCGAGCTCGAACAATGGATCAGCCGATTCCCTGCGGGCTCGATGCTCGAGCTCGACTACGGCTCCGTGGCCAACGACACACCGGATGGCGATGTCGCCTTCGACGAGTCGGCGGCAGAGGTGCGGGAGAGCCTCGAGGCGCTCGAGCGCGGCGACGCAGCGACGGCGCGCGACGCGTACATGCGGGTAGCCGGCCGGTGGGCGAAGCGGCAAGCGGTGATGTTCGCCAATTGACGAGAGTCCCAGGACGCGCAAAACCAACGGCTCAGGCGGCAGATATGCTGGCTGTTGCCGTGACCGATGTGCAACCCATACCGACCGATCCGGTTTCGTCCGAATCGAAGGGATGGGCGGTGGCGGCGCACGTGTTGCCACTTCTCGGGCTCCCCCTCGTCGGCCCACTGATCATCTGGGTGATCAAGCATGAAGACGACCCGTTTGTCGAAGAACACTCACGTGAGGCCCTCAACTTTTGGATCTCGGTCTTCATGTACGCCTTCATCTCCGTGCTTCTGGTCATCGTGCTGATTGGGATCCTGATGCTGATTGTGCTGGGGATCTTCAGCTTCGTCGCCGCCATCGTCGCCACGATCAGGGCGGCGAGCGGCGATGAGTTCCGTTATCCGCTGACGATCCGCCTCATCAAGCCATGAGAGACGTCGAGACCTGGAAGCTCGTCACCGCCTACCTCGGCTGGCTGCTGGCGTCGATCGCAATCGCACTCTTGTTTGCGTTGCTGCTCGGCGAGCTGGTCGCCTTGATCGGTGGCGTCGAACCGGGCTCGGCGGCGCAACGCCGTCTTGTCGAGATCACCGCGGTTGCCGGATTTGTCGTCCTCGCGCTGGTTCCGTTCGCCCTGCGAGGTAGGTTTGTCCGTTCCGGCGGCGACGCCACGCCGTAGTCGGTTTATCACCTGGCCACACCGAGATGGTCCCGTAATGAGTGAGGTGGCTCTCCCGGCTGGGGTGACCTGGCGCCCGCTGCGCCGCGAGGACGCCGGGGGGTGTCCGAGCTTCAACAGGCCTGTTTTGCGGTCGACGGCGGCTACCGGTTGACGGCAAGCGAGATGCGGGACGAATTCGATGCCTACGGTGACCACTCCGAGACCGACTCGATCGGCGGCTTCGATTCAGCGAGTCACCTGGTGGCGGCCGGGTGGTGCCAGATTCCTGAGTCTGCGGAGACCGAGCGACGCGCCTTGTCTGCTGTTCGTACATGACGTGGGGTGGGTGTCGTGGACGCCCTGCTCGAGTGGCTCGAGTGGAGAGCGCGGGATGATCTTGGCGATTTGGGCGACGGCCTGGCGGCTGTTGTATCGGTAAGGTCGGCCTCGGACTGTTGTTTCAAGTTGCGATGCGAGCCGTGCTCGGGTTGTTCTTTCTCCAGATGATCGGCACGTTCCTGGTGCTGGTGTTGCAGCCGGATGTCGCCTTCCAGGATGGGAACCCGCTGCTGCTCACGGTGGAGGGGGAGTTTGTGGTCAAGAACCTGGTGTTGCTCTCCGCAGGGATGGTGATTGGTGCAACCGTTGAGACTGGGTGGCCCAGATCAGCGGACGAAAAAGAACCACCAGCCAAATAGCACGACGAGCCCGAGGGCAATGAGGAAGCCGAAGTGGATGACCTTCCGCAGCAGCCACCAGGCGACCGCACCCACGATCACGATGACGATGAGGGTGAGGATCGCCCCCATATCTTTGTCCCTCCCTTGGCTCGGGTGCCGGGACTCTACACGGCGGCTCCGTGCCTCCCCCTCAGGTGAACGATCGCGCTGAGTTGCGACACTTGTGAATATGTGG
>JACZST010000169.1 GCA_022574065.1 Acidobacteriota bacterium | reverse complement strand
GGCATCGCCGCCTTCACCTACGGCAAGCTCATCGCGAAGCCCCTGGGCGGGATCCTTTTGTTGGTCGCGATCTGGGGATGGCTCCCCGCGGTGTACCTGTCGGTGGACGCCCTTATCTTTTAGTAGAGAGGACGGCGCCGGCCGACCTGAGGCGCCGGTTCGAGACGCCGACCGCGGCGGGTGCTCGACGCCATGACGATTGCAGGTGCTTCGCGCGCGGTGCAGCGAGTCCCGGCGGTTCACTCGGACACGGTCGGGCGTCTCCGGATCTGGCTGCCCGGCGCTGGAGACGATGACTCATAGCCCGGGTGATGCCTAGCCGAGCCGAGGGTCCCTTGCCTGATCGACGGTATTCGTTGCTTGAAAACCCTGTTCCCCTCGGGTCGCGAGCCCTGCAGGCCGGCCGGTTCGCCGGCCGACGAGAGTAACGATCGACGCCGCCGTCAGCAGCAACACGGCTACCGCCACCCAGCTCGTCGAAAAGGAGTATCGGTCGATGGTCCAGCCGAGCAAGATCGGCCCCAGCCCGGCCCCGAGAAAGATCCCTGCCTGCATGATCGCCGACGAAGCGGCCACGGTCGACGTGTTGGCATTGACCACGGTGAAGGTCATCAAACCGGTCCATCCCCACGCAGTGGCAAAGGCAACGACGACGAGCACGGCAAACGCCAACCCCATCGCCGGTCGCAGCAGAAGGAAAACCAAAGCGCCGGTGCCGAGGAGGATGGCGACCCCGGCGAAGCCGCGGCCGCCGATGCGGTCGGTGATGGCTCCCACCGCGATCCTGGCTGAAATACTCGCCATCGAGCCGACAAACAGGAGCACACCCGCGGCCGCCTCGGTGAACGACGCCTCCTCGACCGCAGCGGCTATGAGGAAGGTGCCGAGCGAAATGGCCGCCGCAGCGCTCAGCGCAGACGCCGCGGCGAGCATGACGAGGTCGAGGGCCGTGAGTGGCCGAACGCCGCGCCCCGGCGGAGGCGCTCCCGCCGGTTGGAACGGCAGGTCGCGGTCCACGGCGATCAGCACCCAGACCGGGACCGCCAGCAGCGCAGAAACCACAAACGAAAACTGCCAGCCGAGGGTCAAGATCAACACGGGGACGGCGAGCCCGGCGAGCAAGGTCGACGACGGGATTCCGGCATGTTTGAGCCCAAAGGCGATCCCGCGCCGGCTGGCATCGACCTGCTCGGCCAGCGCCTTGTTGGCGGCGGGGTTGGCCAACCCATAGAAGGCCCCTCCCAGCACCAGGAGGACGACGAAGACCGGCACGCTCCTGGCAAACAGCGCGATCGCGACCAGCACCGCCGACGACCCCACGCAGTTGATCTTCATCGCCCATTGCCAGCCCATCCTCTCCACTGCCCGACCCAACGGCGCCGAGGCGATTGCGGCGGTCAAGAAGAACGCTGCGCTGAGGGCGCCGAGGCCGGTGATGCTCAACCCGAGATCGTCCTCGAGCTGAAGAAACGCGGCGGCGAGCAAGAACACCGGCTGCGTGCTCAGCGTGACGATGAGAACCGAAAGCACCAGCCGCCGCCAGGGAAGAGAGGCATGAGTCGCGAGTTGCGAGTCGCGAGTCATGAGTTGCCAGTTATCAGTTGCCAGTTGTTAGTCACCAGGCCAACTGCTTAGCCGCTCGGGATGAGAGATACGCAATGCGTAATACGTAATACGTAATACAGAGCGGCGCAAAGCGCCGCTCATTGGTTCCCAATGGCGCCGTGCGGGATCTCGCCGAGGCGGCCTGCCTGATAGTCCTCGTAGGCCTGGACCAGCTCGTCGCGGGTGTTCATCACGAACGGCCCTGCCCATGCCACTGGCTCTCGGATCGGCAGGCCGCCGAGCACGAGAACGTCCAGCTGCGGTCTGCGCGTTTCTTGCTCGGTGGAAGCTTGCACCGTGATCGTGTCGCCTGGGCCGTAGACCGCCAGGTTGCCCATCTGGCCCGGGGCCTGCTCGGATCCAAAGCTGCCAAAGCCGTTGAGCACGTACACCAGCGCGTTGAAGTCGTTCGGCCAGGGGAGCTGCATCTGTGCTCCCGGGCTGAGGGTGGCATGCAGCATCGTCATCGGCGTGTGGGTCGAGCCAGGACCCAGGTGACCATCCAGATCTCCGGCGATGAGCCGGATCAGGGTGCCCCCATCCGGGGTGGTGAGCAGTGCGACATTGCCGCCGCGCAGATCCTGGTACTTCGGCGGGAGAAATTTGTCCTTCCGGGGTAGGTTCACCCACAGCTGGAACCCGTGAAACAGCCCCCCGGACACGACGAGCTCCTCCGGCGGCGCCTCGATATGCAGAAGCCCGGACCCTGCGGTCATCCACTGGGTGTCTCCATCGGTGATCACCCCTCCACCGCCGTGCGAGTCCTGATGGATGAACGTTCCGTCGATGATGTAGGTGACGGTCTCGAACCCTCGATGCGGGTGCCATGGCGTCCCCTTGGGCTCTCCGGGGGCATAGAGCACCTCCCCCATCTGATCCATGTGGATGAATGGGTCGATTTCGGTGAGATCGACCCCGGCAAAGGCGCGTCGCACCGGGAAGCCCTCGCCCTCGAATCCTGTGGGTCCGGTCGTGACCGATTTGATCGGGCGGTCAACCGCGTCGGGGGCAGGCTCCGACAACCGAGGGAGGGTGAGTATGTCGTCGACCGTGACGGCAGGCATGGAGATCCTTCTGAAGACTGATGATGCCGAAACGATAGTGGCGGTGCACCTATTCCTCGACGAGCCGTCGGCGCCTCACGGTGTGCCGGCGGGTGGCGGCAGGCGTCGGATAACCTTGGGCCCTCGACCGGAGAAAGGGACACATGTTGTTCGGCACCGCAGTCACCATCCAATCGGGCAAGCTCGACCGGTTTCGCCGGCTCGATGAGGAGCTCGAGGAGCACCGCGGCGAGTACGAGGAGCTCAACGAGCGGTTCCGTGTGCGCGCTCACAGCGTATGGGTGAGCCATCAACTCGATGGGACGCCGATCGCCGTGAACATATACGACATCGACCCCGCTGGGCTCCAGGAAATGGCAAAACGTCGGTGGGACCTCGACTCCGCTTACGACCGCTGGTGGGTCGGCTGGGTCAGCGACGTGTACGGCATCGATCTCGTCGGCGCCCGGACGCATGCGGGCCCGCCGGAGCAGGTGTTGAGTTGGGAGTCCGGATAACAGCCGGGTTCAGCGTGGGGTGGCGAAGTCGCCGTGCAGTGTGGCTGTACGACGCGCTAGTGTCGACGCCAGGTCGACCCGCCGAGACAGGAGCTGACCATGGCCGAACCACTGCCGTCGCTGAGTTTCCACAACAAGCCGGACGACTACCACCCCATCCCTGCGGCGGCGTACGACGAGCACAGCCCCGCGGTGATGGAAGCGGTCATGTCCAAGGGCTACTACACCCGTGAGATCTCCAACGGGATCCATTACTTGACCGAAGGCTGGTACTTCGTCATGGTCGCCGAACACGACGATGGGCTGATCGTCGTCGACGCTCCGCCGACCATCGGATCGGACTTTCTCGGCAACAACCTGCTCAACGGAATCGGTGAGATCTCGGACAAGCCGATCACCCACGTCATCTACAGCCACCACCACCGCGACCACATCGGAGCCGCCAACCTGTATCCGGAGGATGCGATCATCATCGCCCAGGACGAGTGCGCCGAATACGTGGCCACCGCCAATGATCCGCAGCGGCCGCCGGCGACCGAGACGTTCACCGACAGCTACACCCTGTCGCTGGGTGGGCGCACGCTGCAGCTCGATTATCACGGCAACATCCACTGCCCCGGCAACATCTTCATCTATGAACCCGATGAGAAGATCCTGATGAACGTCGACGTGATCTTCCCCGGGTGGTCGCCGTTCAGTAGCCTGGCCATGGCCTCAGATTTGCGAGGGTTCCTCAGGGGACACGACGTGGTGTTGAGCTATGACTTCGACACCTTCCTCCCCGGGCATCTGTCCCGCCTGGGGACGAGAGACGACGTCGAGGTGCAGAAGGCGTACTTCGACGACCTCGTCAACGCGACGATGACCCACCTCGACGAGGTGTCTCCTGCCCGCAACGCCATGGATGCAACCATCAGCTTCATGGGCGTCGCCGAGCAGGTTGGCGGGTTCGAGAACGCCTGGCTCGTATTCGACACCTACCTCAACAGCATCGCCGATGCGGTGACCGCAGAGGTGCTACCCAAATGGCAGGGCAAGCTCGCCGCCGCCGACGTGTACAC
This sequence comes from Acidobacteriota bacterium, assembly GCA_022574065.1. Taxonomy (GTDB): domain Bacteria; phylum Actinomycetota; class Acidimicrobiia; order Spongiisociales; family UBA5794; genus JACZST01. The sequence goes on along the minus strand of JACZST010000169.1, from coordinate 549 downwards.
CAGGTCTCACGCCTGGGAGGTCGTCGAGCGACTACGGCTAGACGCCTGATCACGGGTACCCGTTGAGCCTGAAGCGACACACGGTTGCCCGAAGCGGTGATGCACGATTCGACGTGCCTGGCCGCTTCGCCGCCTGGAGCGGCGGGTTCCGACGATGGACCGTCTTGGACGGCACGGTGGGATCGGTGCATCAGGACTTCGGGATCTGCGAGCTGGACTCCGGCGGATTCATCGATACCCATATCCACTCCTTCGAGGAGAGCTTCTTCGTGCTCTCTGGCGAGGTGGTGTGCCATACCCACGAAGGAGCATTCCGACTGCGTGAAGGGGACTACGGGGTGGTACCTGTTGGTGCCGCTCACGCCTGGCGGAATGACGGCTCGGAGCCAGCCCGCTGGGCAGAGATGTTGGCGCCCCAGGCACGCCTCGACAATGACGGTGACACCTGGCCGGTCGACCGTCTCCCCGATGTGCCGGCCATCGACCTCGATGCCCGCGATCCACGGAACCGGTCGTTCGGTACCGTTCAACCAGGCAACATGGAGGTGG
>JACZST010000168.1 GCA_022574065.1 Acidobacteriota bacterium | reverse complement strand
GAAGCTCGACGGTCCCCGATGGCCCGTCGGAGATCGTCATGGCAAAGGCGCGCCACACGTACTGGTCGGTCGTAGTCGACACCGACCGGGACACGACCACCCCGCTCCCATCGCTCAGCGTCACGGAAACGGCTTCTACGCCGGGAGCGGCGTACCCGACCACCTGGACCGGGTACAGACCGGGCCCAGGGAGCGGACTGGCGACCACGACCCCATCTCCGGTGTCAGGTGCGCTCCCGAGCGGGTCGTCAGATATCGGCAGCAGATCGACGACGAGCCGCGAGGGGGAGGATGTGGTGAACGCCCGCGCCGCGGCGCGCGCGGCAAGGTGCACGTCGACTACGAGGCCGTCCTCGATGCCCTCGACAACGTAGATCCGGTCGACCAGGGACCCGGTGATGACGCTGTCGCCGATGGCAGACGCCTCTACCTCGTCGGGCAGCGAGATGCGCACGATGCCGGAATCCGGCGCAACGGTCACCCCGACCGGCCCGAGGCGTGTGGCCGGTGATCCGCCGTCGGCGAGGAACTCGATCACGATCCGCTCGCACTCTTCCTCTCCCTGCCAACGGATTCCACCGATCGTGGTGGCGTCAGGCCGCGGGCTGTCCAGAGCGGCGGCGATGCCTTGCGCGGCGAAGGGGAGGGCACCGGCGAGACAGTCCGGTACCGCGGCCGGTGCAACGGTTGTCGACGTCGGTACCGGGGCGGTCGTTGTCGGCGAGTCGGCCGGCGGTGTGGGGGTGCATGCGGTCAGGGTGACCGTGATGACCACTACAGCGGGGGCCCAACTCATGGCGGCGAGCCTACCGGTGCAAGGGTTTTCGCGGTCTTTCTCGAGACGCGCCGACCGACGAAGACGGCGCCACCGAGCCTGACTTTGCCATCGACGTCGAGGAAGACGTCACCGAGATGCCGGGAGTGTGATAGCTTCGCTCGATGTCCTACCCGGCACCAGAGCCCGACTACGCCTTACGCCTGCTCGACGGCGATTTACCCGCCGATCCGCTCTTCGCTGAAGCCAGCCGCCTCCGCGACGAAGGCAAGGGAAAAACCGTCACCTTCAGCAAGAAAGTCTTCGTCCCGCTGACGACCTTGTGCCGGGACACCTGCACCTATTGCACCTTCGCCAAGCCGCCCGGCGCCGGTGGTGAGTACCTCAGCCCGGAGAATGTCATGGCGATCGTTGTCGCCGGTCAGTCCCATGGCTGCACCGAGGCGCTGTTCACGCTCGGCGACCAGCCGGAGAAACGTTGGGAAGCGGCCCGCAACTTCCTCGCCGACCGCGGTCACGACACGACCCTCGACTACGTACAGGCAATGACCGAACGGGTGGTTGCCGAAACCGCGCTGTTCCCACATGCCAACCCGGGGCTCATGAGCGAGGACGCCCTGCGGGCACTGCGACCGTCCAATCCGTCGATGGGGCTCATGCTGGAGAACTCGTCGCCGCGGCTCATGGAGCCGGGCATGCCACATCACAACTGTCCCGACAAGGAGCCGTCAGCTCGGATCGCTACCATCGTGGCGGCGGGAAGGGCGAAGGTGCCTTTCACGACCGGGATCCTGGTCGGGATCGGAGAGACGCCCGCCGAGGTCGTGGACAGCCTGTTCGTGCTCGAAGAGCTCAACAGGCGCTCGGGGAGCATCCAGGAGATCATCGTCCAGAACTTCCAGCCGAAGGCCGACACCCTGATGCGGAACGACCCGGCGCCGAGCGTCGAGTACTTCGCCAGGGTGGTGGCGGTTGCCAGGTGGATCTTCGGCCCGGAGATGAACCTCCAGGTGCCACCCAACCTGACCGCCGATTTCGGCATCTACCTCGACGCCGGCATCAACGACTGGGGCGGGGTTTCGCCCCTCACCATCGACTGGGTGAACCCGGAGGCGCCTTGGCCGCATCTCGACCAGCTCGAGTCGGCGACCCAGGCGAGAGGGTTTGAGCTGAAGCAGCGCCTCCCTGTGTATCCGGAGTTCATCACCGAGGAGTGGATCGATCCCGGTCTCATCGAACAAGTGCGCTCGGCTGCGGACGCCGACGGGTACGCCGCCACGACAGAGCGGGCATCTGTATGACCACCGTCACCTTCCTACGACTGCGACCGGCCGAGCACCCTTCAGAGAAGTGGGCTGCGGCGCGGCACCGCGAAGGTTCGACCACGGTGGAGGTAGACGACCTCACCGATGCCGACCGCAGCTCCGTCCTCGCCGGCGGCCTGCTACCGGTGACGGCCGGCACCGGTGGGTCGACACCGGTCGGCTATGTCGCCGAGCCGGCGGACGCCATGGAACTGTTGTCTGAGGGGGTTCCCGGCTGGCGAATAACCGTTGCCGCCACCGACGACCGAGAAGCCACCCTCGATGCGCTTGCCAGAACCGAGGCCGCATATCTACGAGTAGGACGGAGCCGCGTCGCATGGGGGGTCGAGTTGGCGATTCTTCCCGGTATCGACACCAGTGTCTCCGTGTTCGTCGACACGGTCGAGGACGCGGTTGTCGCGGCCGAAGCCGGAGCCACCGACCTGCTGCTTCGTGCCTGGGACACCGAATCGCTGGCCGAGCTTCGCGATGCGCTCGCCGGCTACTCGTTCGTGGAGCGGACCGCGCTGCCGCCGGGCGTTCCCATCGACGAGGCTCGGGAGCGATTGGATCGGGACCTGTTCAAAGCGTGGCTCGACCAGATCGACGGCGCAGGAACCGCCAGGCCACGTACCGAATGGGCACCGGGCAAGGACCTTCCAAGCCCTCACCCACCGGCACGGTTCTCCAACCAGTGGCCCGATGCTGGATGGCTCAATGCGACGAGCCAGGGGATCGAGGGCGCCTCCCAGGAGGTTCGCCTCATCCTGGAGCGGTCGCTCGACGGCGCCAGGCCGACTCGGGACGAGCTGGAGCGACTGTTCCTGACCCGCGGCGCCGAGGTCGACGCCATCGCCAGCGTCGCCGATACTCTGCGGCAACGCACCAACGGCGACACGGTCACCTACGTCGTCAACCGCAACATCAACTACACCAACCAGTGTTACTTCAAGTGCGGCTTCTGCGCCTTCTCCAAGGGCCCACGGTCGCTCAACCTGCGCGAGGACCCGTACCTGCTGACGATCCCCCAGGTGGTCGAGCGATCCGTCGAGGCATGGGGCCGGGGAGCAACCGAGGTGTGCCTCCAGGGAGGCATCCACCCCGAGTTCACCGGCGAGTTCTACGTGACCGTGGTCGAGGCGATCAAAGCGGCGCTGCCGGACATGCACATCCACGGTTTCACACCGCTCGAGGTGTGGCAGGGTGCCGACACACTGGGGATGCCGGTGCGCGATTTCCTGATCATGCTGCGCGACGCAGGGCTGGGCACCCTCCCCGGAACCGCGGCCGAAATCCTCGACGACAGGGTGCGCGCCCACCTGTGCCCTGACAAGATCCGGACGTCGGAATGGGCGGAGGTGATGCTCACCGCTCATGAGCTCGGGCTGCGTTCGACGTCCACCATCATGTTCGGCCACATCGACGACGCCGCATCCTGGGCCAACCACCTCGAAGTGTTGCGAACGATCCAGGAGCGGACAGGAGGCTTCACCGAAATCGTGCCGCTTCCCTTCGTGCACATGGGTGCCCCGATCTATCTTCGTGGCCGGTCGCGGCCCGGCCCCACCTGGGACGAGATCGTGCTCATCCATGCGGTGTCCCGGATCGCCGTAGACGGCCTGATAGACAACATCCAGGGGTCGTGGGTCAAGCTCGGGCTGGACGGGGGAACCAAGCTGCTCGATGCCGGGTGCAACGACCTCGGGGGGACGCTGATGGGCGAGCTCATCTCGGCCGCCGCCGGCGCGTCGCACGGTACCGAGACCGCGCCTGAGGACTTCGAGGCGGCAATCAGATCCATCGGCCGCGTACCGCAGCAACGCTCGACGTTGTACGCACCGGTCGAGGCCAGGACGCTCGGCTGACGCCCGTCCACGTCTACCCTTCGCCCATGGCGGTCCCATCGTTGCAAACGAGAGATGCGCTTCTGGAGGCGGCGAAGCACCTGTTCGCTGAGTTCGGATATGCCAGGACCTCGCACGCCGACATCTCTGCCGAGGCCAAGATCGGACGCACCACGTTTTACGAGCACTTCGCCTCCAAAGAGGATCTGCTCGTCCAGCTGGTCGAACGCGACCTGCCGGCCCTGATCGACGAGATCCTGGACTCCGTCGCCTCCGATCTCCCGCCCGATGTCCGGATGCGCGAGCTCACCGTTCGCTTTGTCGAGTTCGTTGGAACCGACGATCTCGGCCTCATCCTCCATAGCGAGGTGCCGCGGCTGTCGCTCGATTCTCAGGTTTCCATCGCCGCCACTCACCGCAGGCTGTCGACCGAGATCATGGAAATCTACCGGGAAGGGATCGATGCCGGCGTCTTCGTCGATCTCGATCTGAGGCTCGCCGGTCGGCTCATCCAGGAGACGATGATGTGTGGCGGAAAAGTCGTCATGGAGTTCGAAGATCCCAAACAACATGTGCACCCCATCGCCGAAGCGACTGCTGGTTTCCTAGTCGGTGGGCTGGGTCGATAGCCTCAACGACGATGAGGATCAACGTCGTCACCATCTTCCCCGAATACTTCGCCTCGCCGCTGGCGGCCAGCCTGGTAGGCAGGGCCCAGGTCGACGGTCTGCTCGATATCGTCCTCCACGATCTCCGCCAGCATGGCAAGGGGACCCATCGTCAGGTCGACGATGCACCGTTCGGCGGTGGAGCCGGGATGGTGATGATGATCGAGCCGCTCGCCGACGCTCTCGACCCACTCGAGTCCAGCCAC
>JACZST010000167.1 GCA_022574065.1 Acidobacteriota bacterium | reverse complement strand
TGGCAGTGGAGATCTCCAGCAACTGCAGCCCGACATCATCGGGTGAGAGCCGCGCAGCGGCGATCCCCGAGCCGACCACCACGGCGACCAGCAGCGCGGTGCCGACAAATTCGGCCAGCAGCCGCCGCGGCAAGCCGATGGCATCCACTACCGGCTCCCGGTGAGGGTGTCGGTGCCCAACAGGTGTGAGAGTTGGTGCAGCGCTTTGGGAATCACCCGGTAATACACCCACGAGCCGCGGCGCTCGCTAGCCAACAGACCGGCGGTGCGCAGCACCTTGAGGTGATGGGAGACGGTGGGCTGGCCGACCTCGATGCCAACCGAGAGATCGCAGACGCAGGCCTCCCCACCGGTGTGGCTGGCCACCACGTTCAACAGCCGCAGCCGCACCGGATCCGACAACGCCTTGAGCTTGCCCGCCAGCTCGACGGCCGACTCTGCCGACAACGGTTCACGCACCAACGGCGCGACCTCACAGCCCTCGATCACCGCCAACGACTTCGACCCGATCAACGTCGGGGATCTCACTACGGCCGATTTGGCTGCCATCGATATCTTGTACGCACAAAATCCGAGCAACGGCGGTCCTGGAACCGCTTGGGCGGCGAATCAGAGCAAGTTGACCGACTTCGTGAACGGCGGTGGCGTGCTCATCGTTCACGATCGATTTGTGTCGGGAATGGCGGCCTACTTGCCAGGATCCCCGGGGACCTTCGTTCAGATTTACACCTCAAGTATCGATGTGCTCGACGATACGACGAGTGTCACCCAGGGACCTGCAGGCGTGATCACCGATGCTTCGTTGGACGGCGGCAACTTTTCAGCTCACGGCTACGTCGTAGCGGGCTCTGTACCACCCGGATCTGTTGGTATCATAATTTTTGGTAGCAACCCCGATCAATTGGTCACCTACGCATACCCCTATGGCTCGGGCTGGGTGATCTATTCGACGATTCCATTGGATTTTTACTTGAACAAGACCGGACAGCCGGCGAGCAATTTGAGATTTATTTACGCCCCAAATGTCGTGTTCTTTGCCAACGAGCTGCGATTGGGAGTGGCCCCTTGATGAGTCGAACACACCCGGATGAAACAGTGCAACGCCTCGCGCTTCGTCGAAATCAGAGTTGGCGACCATTGCGCCTTGGGGGCTGCGTCGTAGCGCTGGGGCTTGCGATGGTGGGAACCCTATTGATCTCGAGCGAGGTCGTGGCAGCGAATCATGAGATTCTCAAACCTGTGGATGGGGCATCCTTCGATGAACAGGATTCGATCGCCTTCATGGCGCGGCCGGAGGACTTGGATCTAGAGGACTCTTCGGTTGTGATGGCGCCCGATGAGCTGCGATGGACGTCGAGTATCGATGGCGCAATAGGTGTTGGCCCTGCATTTCAGGCAAGGCTCAGTCCGGGGCTGCATAGGATCACCGTTGCGTCGGTTCACGGGGAGTTTGCCAGGGTTCAGATCACGGTTCTCGGCACCGGTTCCGTCTCCGCAGCTGGAGAAGACGCGGACGCCGATGGCTGGCCCAACAGCAAAGACTCCGACGGCCAGGTTGTGCCGACGTCCCTTCTCGAGCCGGGCAAGTTCAACAGCCCCCACGGCATGGCGGTGGACGCCGACGGCAACCTCTACGTCGCCGAGTGGCTGATCGGCGGCAGGCTCACCAAGCTGGCGAAGGTCTAGCCATGTCGCCCGGCGGTGCCTCTTCGGGGCTGGCTTCTCGTATCGAAGGACCGCTCCACTTTCCTTCCGTCGGGGTCTACGGCCCCAGGTTCAAAGGTGCGTCTCAAGGGGGGTTGATCGCTTAACTCGCGCCTTCGATTCTGGGTCGTGATCGGAGTGCGACCGAGGCCAGAGTGAGCAGAGCGACCGGCAGAAAGAACAGGCCGAGCGAAACACTCCCTACGATGCTTAACCCCAGGAGGAGCAGAGCCGCAACCCACCCTAAGAGCCGCCATGGGTATCGGGAGCCGGAGGCCCGTCCCGGTTGCCTCATCGTAGCGGAAATCAACGCGAGTCCGGTTAGTACGATGGGGATTGCCAGGAGCCCGAGGACCCAAAGGCCGTTTACCTGAATCAGCGTTGCTGAACTTCGTACTGATTCACCACCATCGCCCGGGAGCGTTGATATGGCTCTCGCGTCAAGAGGAAGCGGTCCCGTGGACTGCCGGTCCACCCGAACGGTAACTACGGAAACCGCTGTGGCTGACGCGGTTTCGTAACCGGGCCAGAACGCGAGCCACAACGCGACTCCCCAAGCCAGGATGTGCGCAACGCCGCCTGTCAGAACGGGCGCTCGGGGGAGCTTCATCCGAGTCCTCCTTGGCTGATCGTTTGGCGTTGGGAGGATGGCGGAGCGGACCTACCTCCCGACGAAGACCGGCCTGCGCTTCTCGGCGAAGGCCTGGCGTCCCTCGGCGGCGTCGACGCTGTCGCGGGCAACACGCTGGGCGGCGCGCATGCTCTCGAAGTCAGCCTCGGTCAGCGCGGCTCCGTCGAACCGCCTCTGGACCAGCGTGTTGACGATGGCTTTATGACCCCTCACCGACAGCGGGGCATTGTTCGCGAGCTCCTTCGCGAGCCCGTACACGGTGCTTTCGAGGTCGGCCACGGGCACCACCTCGTTCACGAGGCCCATCGCGAGCGCTCGCTCGGCGCTGATCGTGCGGCCCGTGCAGAACAGCTCCTTGGCGAAGGCCGGCCCGACGATGTCGACGAACACCTGGATACGGTCGTGATCGTAGATGATGCCGAGCTTCGACGGCGGGATGCCCAGCTTTCCGGTGTCCGCGGAGATTCGCAGATCGCACTCCGTCGCCAGCGCCAGTCCGCCGCCGACGCAGTAGCCCTGGATCATTGCGACGACCGGGAAGGGCGCGTCGAAGATCGCCTGGCGCGTCTTCCGGTGCGGCCACTGCGACATCGGGTCCTTGCCGGGCGTGGGCTGCGGGCCGGGGTCGCCGGGAGCGCGGAGCAGGTCGTCGCCGGCGGAGAAGGCGAGGTCTCCCTGGCCGCGAATCACGAGACAGCGCACCTCGCCTTCCTCCGACATGCGGTCGATGTGCGCAACCATTCCGGCGTGAATCTCCGGGTTCAGTGCGTTGCGCTTTTCGGGGCGGTTGATCGTCATCGTGGCGATGTGCCCCTGCTGTTCGACGAGAAGAACCGCGTCAGTCATTCGTCACCCCTTGCTTTGGCGTTGCCATTGGCATGTTTTGAAGTGGCGGAGGCCGATCGTCCCTCCCGCCCGCATAGGCTTTTCTGGGGGACACCCCAGACCCTCGCCAGTCCCGACGAGTCGGGACTTGGAACCCTCTGGCGGGCTGGCCACGGAGCGACTCGGCTACTCCGGCGTCGAGCTGTGTGTTCAGCCCGGTGATGTCCACGCGTAGGAGCGGCTACCAGACCCGCCCAGCGCGGCTTCGGGGCGGATACGTCGGTTTTGATAACTGACCGCCGATAGGGCCGGACCACTCGGGCTCCCGTCGGACGTCACGAAAACGCCCGGCGGTGGGAAAACGAAGTCTCCTCGGACGTTATGAACTCCAGCAGGGCGGTCTCGCCTTCCTCGGTGACTCTCTTGGCACGAGTGATGGCCCCGGCCACGCCTGACGGGTCTTCGACCCGCTCCGCCCAGCCGCCCATCGCGATCGCCATGTCGGCGTATCTGCCCCCGATATCTCGCGTGTTGTAGAGCTCGTGAGACCGGCGCATCGCCGCGGTCTCTATTGCCATCGTCGAGTTGTTGAAGACCACCGTCAGTGTTGGGATGCCACAGCGGACGGCCGTCTCGAAATCGAGCCCGGTCATGCCGAAGGCGGCGTCGCCCATGAAGTTGACGCAGAGCTTGCCCGGCTCCGCCAGCTTGGCCCCCATGTTGAGTCCCAGGCCGGTCCCCAGGCCGTGCGATTTCCCCCAACCCAGATAGGTCCTCGGCCCGCCCGACCGGTAGAAAGGCATGAGCTGGTCCCTTGGGCTTCCCGAGTCGTGGGTGACGATTGCCTGCGACGGGTCCACCGCCCGCATGAACTCCCAGATCACGCGGTAGGGGGTGATGGGCGCGGCGTCGGATGTCAGCTTCGGCATCCACTCGCTGAGCCACTGCTCTCGGACGGTGGCGATCTCCTCCGCAACGGAGCCGTCGCCGTTGGCGGACCTCGTGCTCAGCAGGTCCCTGCAGGCGTCGATGAACTGGCGCAGCACGAGCTTGGCGTCGCCGACGATGGGATGCTCGACGTCGTAGCTCTTGCCGATGTCTATCGGGTCGTTGGTAGCGTGGATGATGACCTTGCCGCCGGGTATTGGCGTGGTCATCCCGTGCTGCGTGAAGCTGGTTCCCACGCCGAAGACCAGGTCTGCTCTGTCCAGGAAGTGGTAGACGGGACGGCTCATAACGCCCGAGCCGCTGCCCAGCGCCAGCGGGTGGTTCTCCGCGATGGCGCCCTTGCCGGCCATGGTCGTCATGACCGGCGCCTGGATTAGCTCGGCAAGCTCGGTGAGCTCGGAGGATGCGTCGGCGTACATAACGCCCTGGCCCGCGTGAATCACTGGATGCTTCGCCTGCAGCAGCGCCTTTGCGGCTTCGAGCACGTCCTGAGGGTTGCCCGCGGAGGTCGTCGCCTTTACCGGCCTGTAGCCGTCTACCAGGGCGGGGTCCACCTCCTCGACCGCGATGTCCGCGGGGATCTCCACCATGACCGGTCCGGGCCTTGCCATCTTGAGGCGGGCGAACGCGCGACGCATCGTGTCGGTCACTCGCGCGGCGCTGTTGACCTGCTCCACGAACTTGGTAACCGATGCGTAGCTCTTCACCGAGCTGAAGTGAGGGTAGACG
>JACZST010000166.1 GCA_022574065.1 Acidobacteriota bacterium | reverse complement strand
GAGGGTCTCGGTGTCGTCCGCAGCAGAGAGGACGGTCAGCGGTACCCCTACCTCGGTGTGGAACGACCGCGGAGAGGCGAAGCTCCCGGGAAGCGCCGCGGCAAGCAGGTCCTTGGTCGATGTCTTTCCCGTCGAGCCGGAGATGGCGACTACTCGCGCCCCCAGCTCGCTCCTGCGGGCGGCGGCCAGGTCTCTGAGCGCACCGGTTGTGTTTTCCACCTCGACCCGCGGCAGGATGTTCCGGGCTGAGCCGCGCTCAACGACCCCGGCAATCGCTCCGCCGGCGATAGCTGTTGCGACGAAGTCGTGCCCGTCGTGGTGCTCACCTTTGATGGCGACGAACAGCGCGCCCGAGGTGACCGAACGCGAGTCGGTAGATACGGAATGGATCCGCATCGATGCGTCGCCGTCGACGACGCCATGTGTGGCCGCTGCCACCTTGGCGAGGGTCCAATCGAGTGGCCCGGTCACGCCGTCACCTCCCCCATCGCAGCCCGAAGCTCCTCTGCGGCGACCATCCGGTCGTCGAACGGGTGGATGGTTCCGTCCACTTCTTGCCCGGTCTCGTGACCCTTGCCCAGGATCAGGACCAGGTCCCCCTTTTCGGCGTGAGCGACCGCGCTCCTTATCGCCAGGCGCCGATCGGGTTCGGTAAAGGCCTGTGCGCCCGATGCCAGCCCTGCAGCTACGTCGGAAATGATCACCAAAGGATCCTCGGATCGCGGATTGTCGGACGTAAGCACCACCAGGTCGGCTCCGGCGGCTGCCCGGCCCATTGCCGCTCTCTTGGCCCGGTCGCGGTCCCCTCCGGCCCCGACAACCGCGATGACCCTGCCGTCGGTGAGCCGGTGCGCACTCTCGATCATCGCCGCAATGGCGTCCGGAGTGTGGGCGTAGTCGACCACTACCCCGAACGGCTGTCCTTCATCGACCGTCTCGAAGCGGCCCGGAATCGCGCCCACGGCGGCAAGCCCCGCGGCAATAGTCTCCTGGGTGCATCGCAGCTCGCGAGCGATGGCCGCCGCCAGAAGCGCGTTGCGGATGTTGAAACGCCCTGGCAGAGGCATCGAGGCCCGGTAGCTCCCTTCGGGCGTGATCACGGTGAACGTGCTACCGCCCAGGGTCACCCCGACGTCAGTGGCGGTGATATCGGCAGCTTGATCCAGGGCGACGGTTGTCACCGGCATCTGAGCAGTAGCGGCGATGGACCGGCCGGCCTCATCATCTACGCCGATCACGGCACGTTCGGCCCTGGCGACATCGAACAGCCGACTCTTGACGGCGAGGTACGAGTCCATGTCACCGTGGAAGTCGAGATGGTCTTGCATGAGGTTGGTGAACGCAACGACCCGAAACCATACGCCGTCCACCCGGTGGAGAGCCAGCGCATGGCTGGACACCTCGACGGCAACGACGTCTACGTTGGCCTCGACCATCCTTGCCAGCAGACGCTGCAGATCGGACGCCTCCGGTGTCGTTCTCGACAGAGCGATGTGGTCACCGGCAATGCGGCCGCCGACCGTGCCGATCACGCCCGGGGTGCCTCCACCCGCGGCGACGATCGATTCGATGAAATGGGTGACGGTTGTCTTCCCGTTCGTTCCCGTGACTCCGATCACGGCGACGCGCTGCGAGGGCTCGCCGTGCACGGCGGCAGCCAGTGGACCGAGCGACGCTCTCGTGTCCTGAACTACGAGCTGGCTGTAGGTGGCGTCGGCTGCTCGATCCACGGCGACGGCGGCGGCCCCTGCGGCGAGCGCCGCATCCACGAAGTCGTGCCCGTCCATCACCAGACCGCGTACTGCGACGAACAGGTCCCCGACCTTCACCGCTCGCGAGTCGTGGGTCACATCATCGATCGATACATCGTCCCCGATCACCGAGGCGGGGCCTGGGATGCGATCTGCGAGTGTGCTGAGCAGCATCACCTCAATCCTTGTCCGACGTTACGCCAAGCTGGTGAAGAACCGACTCCGCGATCTCGGCGAACACCGGAGCGGCCGAGGCACCACCAAACTTGAGCTCGGTCCCGTCGTCGAGTAGACCGGTTGGGGCATCGAGCACGACGACAATCACGATCGCCGGATCGTCGATTGGCGCGATGCCGACGAACCAGGCGATGGTCTCGTCCTCGCTGTACACGCCCTCCTCGACGTCGAATTTCACCGAGGTCCCTGTCTTGCCGCCGACGCTGAATCCGTCGATCCGCGCCCGCCGGCCGGTGCCGCCCTCGACAACGCCGCGTAACATCTGGCGCATGAGGCCTGCGGTTTCAGCCGACACCACCTGGCGGCGCCGCGGCTCGCTGATGATCCGCTCTCCATCGGGCCCGATGATCTCGGCCACGACATGTGGCTCGACCCATTGTCCGTCGTTGGCGATGGTGGCATACACACCCGCCATCTGGAGCGGAGTCGCACCGATCCCGTACCCGATCGCAGCCGAAGCCCCACACGTGGAATAGCACCAGGCGCTGTAGTGGTCGAGCCGACCTGCGGCCTCTGGGTTGAAGTCGATCGACGCCGGCCGACCGAGGCCAAAGGCATCGAGGAATGCGTAATGCCGCTCGTTGCCCAACCGACGCTGGATCTCGATCGTGCCGACGTTTGATGACTTGGCGACGACATCGGCGACGGTCATGGTGCTGGGCAGCTCCGAATGATCCTCAAACACCTCATTTCCGATCATGATCTCATGAGGGGTCTCGATCATTGTGGTGGGTCCCACGATGCCCAGCTCGAGTGCGCCGGCAACGGCAACCACCTTGAGCGTAGACCCTGGCTCGTATACGTCGGCAACCGCTCGGTTCCGCAATGTCGCCGGATCGAGTGCGCTCCGATCGTTTGGGTCGAAGGAGGGCAGGGACACCATGGCAAGGATCTTCCCTGTGGACGGAACCATCACGATCACCGAGCCGCCAAGGGCTCCCTCCTCGATGGCGGCGCCGAGTGCCAGCTCGGCGGTGTGTTGGATCTCACGATCCAGCGTGAGGATCACGTCCGACCCCGGTATCGCAGGCTCGATGAGGAGCTCCCCCTGTGGGATCGCCCTCCCTGCGGCATCTCGCTCGACGATGCGTGTCCCGGGGCGTCCGGCGAGGGCACCGTCCATGATGGCCTCGATACCTTCGATCCCTGCGCCGTCGTCGAGACGGGTGAGACCAACGACGGGCGCGGCGAGCATTCCCGATGGGTAGATCCGCACCGGTTCTTCCACGAAGGTGAACCCGTCGAGCCCGGCCTCTTCGATGGCGGTCGCCAAGACTTCTTCTCCGGCATGCTCGAGTTGACGTGCCAGGGGCAGGTAGCGTCCTTCGCTCTCGAGCTTGACCGTGACGTCGGCGATGTTGGCGCCAATGAGAGGGCCGATGACCGCAGCGGCCGCCGCCGGATCATCGATCAGCGTTGGGTCGGCGACCAGGGAGCTGCCGTAGATGGTGACGGCGAGTTCGATGCCGTCTCGGTCATAGATCGTTCCCCGCTTGGGCAGGATCTCCTCGTGGCGCACCCGCTGATCGAAGCCTCGCTGCGACAGCATGGCGGCATCGGCACCTTGCACCTGGAATAGGCGGTAGCCGATTCCAGCCCACGCCAGGATCATGACCACACCGAGCACAACGACTCTGGCGTTTTGCAGACGCCACTGCGGCCGGCCCACGTCAGGCTCCCCTCAGTGGGAGCCGGCGAGGTGCCGGATGGCCGCCAGCGTTCGGCCTGGCCATGGTTGCCCTCATGTCACGGCAGCTCCGAGAGGAGCGACCTCGATGCGGTCCATCGTGCCGCTGCGTAGTTGGTGTCGGAGGCGACTCCCGAGGCTTCGATCGTGATGCGCTCCTCCGGGTAGACGAGCCCGAGGCCGGCAGCGGCCTCTGTGATCCGTTGCGGGCTCTGCAGCCTCGCCACCTCGAGGCGCAAATCCCAGTGGATGCGCTCCTGGGCAGCGACTTCTTGGCCGATCTGGTGAAGTTCGAATGCGGCCCGATCGAGCGAGATACGCGAGTAGATCAAGGCGAAGAATGCGAGGATGACGACCAGCGTGAACACCGCAAGTGGTCGTATCCTGGTGCGATCGCGAACCCCGCGGGCGGACCACCGGGTGGTCAACGCGCCGGCGGTCATGACGTCACCTTCTCCACCGACCTCAGCACCGCACTCCGGGCCCTCGGGTTCCTTTCGATCTCCTCGACACTCGGGAAGGTGCGTCCCAGAATCCGCAACTCAGCGGCGCTGTCGCATCCGCGCACCGGGAGATCGGGCGGGTAGGCGCACCCCGCGGCCCCTTTTGCGAAGCGCTGCTTGACCAGCCGGTCTTCGAGAGAATGGTATGAGATCACCACGACTCTGCCTCCTGGCCGGATTGCTTCGATTGCCGCATCCAACCCAGCGGCGAGGGCCCCCAGTTCATCGTTGACCGCGATCCTGAGGGCCTGGAAGACCCTCCTGGCCGGGTGGCCCGGTCGCCTCGCTGAGGCAGGGATCGCATCTGCAACCACGGCCGCCAGCGTCTCGGTGTCGTCGACGGGGCGTGCTGCGACGATGGCGCGGGCGATTCGGCGTGCGAAACGTTCCTCCCCGTAGTCGCGGAAGATGGATGCGAGGCGATCGAGGTCCCACTCGTTGACCAATTCTGAGGCGTCCAGCTCGGTATCGGGCCCCATCCGCATATCCAGTGGACCAGCTCGCCGGAACGAGAAGCCACGCTCCGCCGTATCGACCTGATGCGAGGAGATGCCGAGATCCAGGAGTACGCCGTCGACATGAGGACCACCAGGTGGGTCGGTGCCACGCTCACCGGCGACCACCTCCACCAGCTGGGTGAAGTTGGCCTGAACCAGAGACAGGCGCGGGTGGACGGGAGCGTTGGCGATAGCGTCGGGATCCCGATCGATACCGATCACGGCTACCTCC
>JACZST010000165.1 GCA_022574065.1 Acidobacteriota bacterium | reverse complement strand
TCGTGGTGTTGTACCCGTCCTCGACATCGGCGATGATCACTAGGTCATGTTCCGCTCGGAGGACGCGACGGATGATCTCGATGTGCCGCCTGCCGGGAACCACGACCACTTCCGGCACCACGTCGCCGGCGCCGCCGACGTGTCCAAGCAGATCGTCGATCTCCTTGACGATATCGGCGACGAGGAGGTCCTGGAGGTCGTAGACCGCGTTCTCGGTCGCAAACATGCGCCGCCGCTCCGGGATGGAGTCGACCACGTCGATGATCGTCAGATCGGCGTCGTTGTCGGCGGCGAGTGCGACCGCCTTCGTGTACGCGGTGCGGGTGAAGGCCTCGTCGCCGGCGACGAAGAGGATGTTCTTGAATCGCTGCATCACCGGTGCCTCCTCGCTCTTCGATCCGGCTCGAACCGACCGATGTCACTCGCCGATCGAGGGCTCGCTGCTGGCAGAGAATAGGTCGAGCAAGCGACCGATCTGGACGTCCTGTTCACGGGGATGGCGCAGGCCGACGGTGGGGCTCACCCGGTAGTGGTTGCCGCGGCCGACCCTGTCGTGAGTCAGATACCCCGTCTCTTCCAGCTCGGCGACGACGCGCTGGGCGTAGCGCTCGGTGATTCCGATCATCTCGGCGATATCCCGCAGACGGACTTCGGGGTTCTCGAAGATCACCATCAGTACCCGGGCGTGGTTCGTGAGGAACGTCCACGACCGCCCGTCATTCTCAGTCATCGCGACCCCTCGAAGCGCTTCAACGTATGTTACAAATATCACGATACAACGAACCGTCGTTCGGCGGAATCTTCGCTCATCGGAACCGTGTGGGCCGCCGGATCTCGAGACACCGACAACGAGCAGAGCCCATTGGGTACTGCCTAAAGCCTCTGATAGCTGAGATATATAGCCGGTATTATCCGTCGTGTAAGAGAAGACGGAGGTACCCATGAAGCGGTTCAGGAACATCCTCCTGGTCGTTCCCGCGGACGGAACCGATATCGGTCCGGCGATGGAGCGAGCAACCGAGCTGGCTGTGCGCAACGACGCCCGGCTTGCCATGACCGGCACGGTCGATCAGGTACCGAACCGCCTGATCAAGCAAGCCCGACGCCGGGGTGTCGACCTCCAGGCGGCTCTCGTCGCCGAGCGGAGACGGGAGCTCGAGCAACTCGCCGGCACTTACCAGAGCGAGGACCTCACGGTGAGTGTGTCGGTAGACATCGGGATCCCGTTCGTCGAGATCATCCGTCGTGTGCTCAAGGACGACCACGATCTGGTGATCACGCCCCAAGAGGAAGGCCTGAGCGGATTCGAAACCAGGACGAAGCACCTCCTGCGCAAGTGCCCGTGCCCCGTGTGGGTGGTGCGGCCGGGCCGGGCTCGGCACCTGAAGGTTCTGGCCGCCGTCGACCCCGACGCACCGGCCGGTGACCCGCTGTGCCGGCTGATCATGGATCTGGCGACGTCGTTGACGGTCCTCGAGGATGGCGAACTCCACATCGTGCACGCCTGGGAGATGGAGGGTGAGGCAACGCTGCGCTCGAGCCCGTACGTGTCGATGTCGTCGAAGGAGGTCGACCTCATGGTCGAGGTCACCCGCGACGAACACTCCAACGGCCTCGACATCCTCCTCGGTCACTATGACCTTGCTGCGATCGACCACGAGGTCCATCTGGTCAAAGGTGATCCGGGGCGGGTCATCCCGGCGCTGGTCGCAGAGCAGGACATCAACCTGGTCGTCATGGGCACCGTTGCCCGAACCGGCGTTGCCGGTCTGGTGATCGGCAATACGGCAGAGCTGATCCTCGACGCGATGGATTGCTCGGTGCTCGCCATCAAACCCGAGGGGTTCGTCTCTCCGGTCACTCTGGCGAGCTGAACAGCATGCGGAGCCAGAGCAGCGGGCGCCGGGTGACCCTCCACCGGTCGCCCGCCCGGCGAGAAAGGGCAACCGTGGCGCGGAGAACGCAGGCGCGGTGGGCGCTCGCTTACTTGGGCGTGACGCTGGTACCCCTCGGGGTGATCCTGCTCGGGCCGATGACCCCGCGCCGTGGGTTCTGGATCGAGTTCGGGGTGGCGCTGGGGTTCATCGGCCTGGCCATGATGGGCCTGCAATCGATCCTGACCGCCCGACTCTCGGCGGTCTCCGCAGCCTTCGGACAGGACACGCTGCTCCAGTTCCACCGCCAGGCGGGAATCGTGGCGTTCGTCCTGATCCTCTCCCATCCAGTCATCCTCCTCACATCGACCCCGGCGTTCCGTTCGTTCCTCGACCCGAGCGTCAATCTCCCCAGGGCGTTTGCGCTCGGCTTCGTCATCGTGGCGCTGGTCGCCCTAATCGTCACCTCACTGTGGCGCCAGCGCCTCGGGATCCCCTACGAGTGGTGGCGGCTCGGTCATGGCGCCCTCGCCACGGTCGTGCTCACCATCGGGATGATCCATATCGTCCAGGTCCACCACTACCTGGACAACCCCTGGAAACAGGCCCTATGGATCGCGATCGCCGTCGCCTCGATCTCGAGCATCCTCTACGTACGGGTCCTCACGCCGCTGATCCAGCACAGCCGGCCACACCGCGTCGTCGCCAACAAGCCCGAAGCCGACCGCATGTGGACATTGACGGTCGAGCCGCAGGGTCCGTGGCCCGTCCACTTCCGCGCCGGCCAGTTCGCCTTCCTCACCATCGCCGACAACCCCTTCTCGCTCGAGCAGCATCCGTTCTCGATGTCATCGAGCGCCGAGCGACCAGAACGGCTGGACTTTACGATCAAAGAACTCGGCGACTACACCGACGGTATCGGGGCGATCGAGCCCGGTCGGCGAGCCTACATCGACGGGCCATACGGTTCGCTCACGCTCCCCACCGAACCAGTATCGGGCATCATGTTCATCGCCGGCGGGATCGGAGTGACACCGATCATGAGCATGCTCCGGACCCTCCGGCACAGGCACGATCCACCGCTGCCGCTGGTCCTCATCTACGCGGCCAATCGGCCAGAGGACCTCGCGTTCACCACCGAACTCGAAGACCTCGTCTCGTCCGAGAACACCGATCTCGACAGCGGCCCACGGCTGCTCATGGCATCGCCTCGGAGTGCGTCAATGGCGACCCGACCGACGCCGATTCGCCACTGTGAGCGCGCAAGCGTTCCTACGCAGATCTCGGCTTCTGCCTCACGATACGGTGCGCTCGGCGTCCCAGCTGGTTCCGCTGCCCCAGTTGCGATCCGCAATCGAACGCTCACCGATTTCCACGCGATCGTCGCGGCCGGCGGCGCACGTCGCGTCGGCTCCTCCCACGGCTCAACTTGGGCCGCACTTGGGCCGCACCTGGGCCGCAACCCACGCGAAACGATGCAAGACCGCGAGAGACAATGCAAGGTGTCGAGGCAGTCGAGATTCCAAGCCCTGTAGGGAAAATCGGCCGAAACCCCTACGTAGTCAGGGGAGGAGCGATTCATGCCGGATCAGGCCGGATCGGTTTAGGAAACCGGTGCTCTATCCCCTGAGCTACGAGGGCGGGGACGGTTGTGCCGGGCCGAGGGTAGCGAACGAGGACCATTGGCAAGGGCGCGAATGTTACCCAAGATGTGGCCTTCAGACGTCGCCACTCATGGCCGAATATCAATGTATGACTGACGCGACGCAATATCCATCGAAGACGCGTCAGGTATTGATCGGAGCCATCATCGCCGTGTGGTTCGTCACCTTCTCCGCGGTCGGGATTGGGACGATGGAGGTGAGCAGGATATGCGCCATGGACGACCGGGCCGATTCGGTGCCGGGCCACAGCTGGTCGCGGGATCCGTATAACGACTGCGAGTGGACGCTCTACAGCGGCACCTACCCGTTCTGGAAGAGGGCCTCTTCAGAAACCTACCTGGCCAACGGATTTGCTCCCCCACCGAAGCCGACCCTGGTCGACCGGTGGCAAGTGGCCATGGTGCTGGTGGCTGCGTCGATCACCGCCGGGTTGAGCCTGTGGCTCATGCACCTTCGTCCGGAGGAGGACCTGGATGTCGCTGTCGTCTCGACCCATCTAGACCCGACCCAGCGAGACGACGTCCCGACCTCATCGATCATGTCGACACCCGCACGCATCCGGGGCGAGGTAGCCTCGTCGTCGTGATCACCTGCCCGGTTTGTCAAGCCGAGAACCCCGAGACGAACAGCTTCTGCGGCAATTGCGGCAGCGGTCTCGAGGTGGTCTGCACCAACTGCGGGACGGCGAATCCGCCGTTGAACAGTTTCTGCGGGAGCTGTGGCTCGTCCCTGGCCGAGACCGCAACGGCTCCGGCCGCCGCTGAGCAAGCACAAGCTTCCCCGGTTTTATTACATTCACAAACCCCAAGGCTCTCCGGAGTTGAAGTACAAAGGGGTCGCCCCGACCGGACCGCTTCCTGACTCGATCGATTTCCCCCTCTATCCACAGCAGGAGCCGAAGCAGTTCCGCGCGATATTGTTCGGCGATCCCCAGCCGCGCGATCAGAAGGAAATCGATTACATCGCCCATGACGTTGTGGAAGAACTGATCGGCACCGATGCCTCGTTTGGAGTCACGCTCGGCGACATCATGTTCGACGATCTGTCGCTGTTCGGATCGCACAACTCCGCGATCGCGCTCATCGGCATTCCGTGGTACAACGTGATCGGCAACCACGATATCAACTACGACGCCAAACATGACAAGCACAGCGACGAAACCTTTGAACGAGTCTATGGCCCGTCATACTATTCATTCGATTATGGTACGGTGCACTTTCTCGTGCTCGACGACGTTGAATCCAGCATCCAGGTTCTGAACCCCACCTACCGCGACGCGATGAGCGAATGGATGGCCGAAGTCATCGAGAACCTGGGCAACGGCTACACGAACATCGACCTTATCGGCACCCTGCTTCACGTCGATGCGCTG
>JACZST010000164.1 GCA_022574065.1 Acidobacteriota bacterium | reverse complement strand
GCCTCGACCGGAAGGTCGATCCGGGCGGATCCACCGGCCGAGGGTGCGACCTCGGATAGTCGTTGAGATAGTTGCCCCACATGGATGAAGATGCTGGAGATGGAGCAGGTGTGTTCGATGACCAGCCGGTAGTCATCGATCGTCTCCCCGGGACCGTCCGATACGGTTTGCTGCATGTGCTGGATGTCGGTGATGGTGCCGGCGGCTGGGCTGTACACCGTGATGTCCCAATCCGGCTCCTTGAAGTTCTGGTAGTACTGGTGGTCGACCGGAGTCACGTGGGAGCCACTCATCAGTCCAAGCGGGGTCACGTATTCGATCCGGTCGAGATCGACCGGCGGGTACGCGAAGGTGACTCTGCCTCCGGCGCATTCCGGCTGATCCGGCGTTGGAGCGGTTGCCGTCTCCTGAGGTGTGGATGTGGGCGCGGTGTGGAGAACCGAGTCATCGACCGGAGTCGTGCTGGGCCGCGGTGACGAAGCGGCGGTCGCGGACGAGCTCGGTGTCGACCGGCTACCGCAACCGGTCACAGCAAGCATCATCGCGACGACGAGAATGATCCGCTTCATCGATACCTTTCCGGGTCTGTGCTAGATCGGCGAATTCGATCCGCGGCTATAGCGTGGCGATTCGATCAAGGTCAGCTGCCAGCCCTGTCATCCGAGCCGACGGACCACGTTGTTCAGAAGCCCGACCCGGTCGGACTTGCGTGACACAATGGCCTCGAACCATCGCCGGCGTGGGGGAGAGCACTCATGGCAAACAAGGACAAGGGCGGTAGAAGCAGCAAGAAGGTCGCGTCCAGGACCTTGAAGGAGAAACGCAAGGCCAAACACGCCAAGAAAGCGGCCAGAGCCAATGAGCGGAAACCTCTCTAGCGGCTGAAAATCCCCTTCAGGGCATGGTCTATCCCGCACTGCGGCTTGTGCAATGAGTGGTCCACAGAACTTGCGGGAGGCACAATTGCGGTTCTTTGCCTTCCTTCCGTTTGGTCGCGGGCAGGGGTTCGTG
This sequence comes from Acidobacteriota bacterium, assembly GCA_022574065.1. Taxonomy (GTDB): domain Bacteria; phylum Actinomycetota; class Acidimicrobiia; order Spongiisociales; family UBA5794; genus JACZST01. Next base: position 3,905 of record JACZST010000164.1, on the reverse strand, counting down.
GCCTGCTCTCTTGTGGGTCAGTCCGCGTTCACGATCGGGGCCACCTTCGTGCCGAGGTACTCGATCGATCGCAGCGATCTGTCGTGGGGCACCGTGCCGGCATGGTGGAGCATGAACCGACTGATGCCAAGGATTTCCTTCCAAAGGAGAATCTTGGTGGCAACCGTTTCCGCATGGCCCACCACGAGCGAGCCCTCTGGGCTTCGCATCAAGTCGAACTGCTCGCGGGTCAGGGGCGGCCAACCGCGTTCCTTGCCGATGCGGGTCATGGTGGCGGCAAACGAGGGGTAGATCTCCTCGGCGGCTTCCTCGTTGCCGTCTGCGATGTATCCGAGACCGTGGACCGCCAGCGGGATCTCTTCTGGGTCGTGGCCCCCTTCGACCAGCGACTGTCGGTAGATGTCGGCGAGCACAGCGAATCGGGCGGGATCGCCGCCGATGATGGCGAGTGCTACCGGCAGCCCGAGCCGACCCGCCCTGACCATAGAGGCGGGGGTCCCGCCGACGGCGACCCAGATCGGGAGAGGATCCTGCTGTGACCTCGGATAGACGGCTTGGTTGTCCAGGGGCGGTCGGAATTGTCCGCTCCACGTGACCCGCTCGTGGTCTCTCACCTGAATCAACAGCTCGAGTTTCTCGGTGAAGAGGTCGTCGTAGTCGTCGAGTGAGTACCCGAACAAGGGAAAAGACTCGATGAACGATCCGCGCCCGACCATCAGCTCAGCCCGGCCCGACGAGATCAGGTCGAGGGTGGCGAAGTCTTGGTACGTTCGCACCGGGTCGGCAGAACTGAGCACGATCACCGCCGAGCTGAGCCGAATCCTCTCGGTACGGGCGGCGGCTGCGGCGAGCGTGATGGCTGGGGCGGACCCGGCCATGTCGATGCGGTGGTGTTCTCCGAGCCCGTAGACATCGAGCCCCACTTCCTCCGCTTTCTCGACTTCGGCGATGACGTTGCGCAGGCGCTCGCCGTGACTCATCGCCACCCCGTTCATTGGGTCCGGATGCGTCTCGGCGAAACTGGTGAGGCCTAGTTCCATGGCAGTCACGTTAGGCAGCGGCGTCGGGCTGGATCACGGAGTAGAGCTGCCATTGGCCTTCGATGCGTTTGAGGGTGCGGGCACGCGGTCTTCGAAACCCATCTCAGAGCCGATGACCAAGTCTTCGTCTCGGCTGATTTCCGCGATCAGCCGAGCGCCTCGAGGGCGGCGTCGGCGTGAGCCTCCATGTTGAACTCGCTGCCGATCGCTGCGGTGATCCGGCGGTCGGTGTCGATCACGAATGTCTGGCGTTTGTTGAACAACAGTCCCGGTCGTTTCACGCCGTACTGCTTGGCGATGGCGCGGTCGGGGTCGGACAGCAGGGGAATGCCAAGCTGGTACGTGTCGTCGAACCTGGCCTGTATGGCTGTGTCGTCGGCGCTGATCCCGACTCGTTGGGCGCCGAGGGCAGCAAATTCGACGGCCAGGTCACGGAAATGGCATGACTCTTTGGTGCAGCCGGGGGTGAAGGCCTTCGGATAGAAGAACAGCACGACGGGACCATCCGTCAGCATGTCCGAGAGCCGCACCGTGGCACCGGTCTGGTCGATGGCGGTGAAGTCTGGGGCGAGATCCCCCTTGTTCACAGTGTCCTCCGCGAGCGGCTTGGTGGACGTTGGCGGAAAAGGTCGGGGCCCCGGAGGGCCCCGACGTGTGAGCCCGGTCATAAGCCGGATCCTGTCGTGGACGGCCATCTATCTGGGACCGACGTTACCGCCGGCCTCGTGCGGTCTACCCGGGACGTAACGGGCGGGCCACCCTGTCCCTGCTCGACCTTGCTCCGGATGGGGTTTACCGAGCCGATCCGGTTACCCGGACCGCTGGTGGTCTCTTACACCACCGTTTCACCCTTGCCTGTGCCTTGCGGCCATCGGCGGTCTGCTCTCTGTTGCACTAGCCGTCGGGTCACCCCGCCTGGGCGTTACCCAGCATCCTGCCCTGTGGAGTCCGGACTTTCCTCGACCCGAAGGCCGCGGCCGTCTCCCGAGCTCACCCGGTAAACGGTAGCGGCGCCGATCGTCTTTCGATGTCTCAGGCGGTCCGACGGCGGTCGGCGAGGGCACCACCAGCTGCGCCGAGGACTCCGGCGACGACGCCGAGGATGACCAGTTCCAGGGGCGTCGGTCCTGCCGCGGTGAGTACGGCGACAACCCCGGCGAAGAGGAACAAACCGAGACCGGCGAATGCACCGTTATGTGCCGGCCCGCTTACCGCGAAGCGGCCTGCGATGTACCCGGCGCCGACCGTGGCGGAAAAATGAATGATGGTCGGTGGAATCGACGACTCCCAGGGCAGGATCACGTCGACAGCCAGGTTGAGCAGCAATGCGGCCACGATCCCGGTGGCTGCACCGAGGGCAACCCCTCCCCAGTTGATGACGCCCAGAGGTCCTACCCGGTAGGCTCGAGGTGGTCCTCGAGCCCCACGATCCACCCGGCGGGAAGCTCCCAGTGTTGGGACCCGGCCAACATCAGAGCCACATAGTCCGGTGCCGGATGCAGTGGTTTGGTTCCGACGTCGTTCGCACGGTGTGTGGCGACCTGATGGCGGCCCCCGGTGCGATCGATCGCCTGGATCACATCACGATGTCGTTTTTCTTCTGCTTCGATGGCGTCGAGGGCAGCGATCTCGTCGTCTGGCACCGTGAACACGGCTCCCCACACCGTGTCGCTTTGGCTCGGGTTCACCGTGGGTAACCCGCCGTTCCACCCGTTGCCGCTGATGGGGAACTCCAGGGCCCATTCCTGGAGATGGGCGACGAATTCAAAGGTCGCCCCCGGGCCCCACTTCGTCCATCTTGGACGGTTCGATAAGTGCCGTGTAGGCGAAGTACAACAAGGCGGTTTCCTTTCGATGAATGCCCCGCGTTCGGGTGCGGCAGTGTACCGGGGCGAACTAGCGCGATCGCGCGGGAACTGAATCACCCCCTGGTGACGTCTGATATGGGTGAATCTTGAAAGGGCGACCAATGAATAACGAAACCATCGACTTGCGGGTGCTGGCTGCGCCAATCCTGGCGGAACGGCCCTGGGCGGCTTTTGCCGCCTGTCGTGATGCCGAGGCTGACATCTTTTTCGGGACGAACCGTGATTCGGAGGGTGCAGCCTTGCGAATCTGTTCCATCTGCACCGTTTGTGACGAATGCCTCGACCATGCCCTCCAAACCAGGGAGCGCTTCGGCGTTTGGGGCGGAGCAACCGAAAAGCAGCGGAAGCGAATGCTGAGCAACTGGTAGCCGCAAGACCGGCGACTTACACAGCGTGTTCGCGAACCACCGAGGCGATATCGAGCCGATTCACGGTACGGATGCCTGGAATGACCGAGAGCAGCGCTACCAGGATCATGGCCAGCCCTGCCAGAACCAGGGTCGAGGGCCTCATCTCCAGATCGAACTGGAGGATGTCGGAGGTGTACGAGTGCATGAACCAACTCGACACGATGTATCCGACGATCAAGCCGGGGGCGATGCCGATGGCGGTCAACAGCACGTTTTCCCCGGTGATGAGCGCTCCGATCGATCGGCTGGACAGCCCATTGGCCCGCAAGGTGGCGTACTCGGTTGAGCGTTCGGCGACGTTGACCGAGATCGTGTTGAAGATGAGGGCAAACGCCATAGCGCCGCCGAAGAACAGCATCACGCCGACGAACACGTAGAAGAACCCGATGAAGTCGTTGATGAGGGTGGCGAGCGCCCGGTTGTCGATCACGGTGACCACGCCATCTACCTGCTTGATCCGATCGATCGTCCCCTGGTGATCCTCGGCCGAGTCGAAACGGGAGGCCACGGTCGTGATTGTTGGGTCGGCCAGCGTCTGCTCGTCGACCGCAGGATCGGCGGCGGCCAGGACGTCGATCAGCGCCTCC
>JACZST010000163.1 GCA_022574065.1 Acidobacteriota bacterium | reverse complement strand
CCTCGCCATGGGTTACCCGTCGCGGGCGAAGGAGCTCGAGATGCTGGATACGCATGGGAAGCATTCGACCTTCGACGACCTCGATGCGGTCATCCACGCCGACGACGTCGTCACGATGGTCGATATCGCAAACCGGGTGTACACGTCGGAGATAATTCGCGGCTACCTGATCGACATCGCCGAAGCCACCCGAACCCATCCGGATCTCCTGCTCGGGGCGTCACCGCGAGCGACCCTCTTCCTGCAGCGAGCGACCAGGACCAGGGCGGCAATCGCCGGCAGGGAGTTCGTCACGCCGGATGATGTGAAGGCGGTGCTGGAGCCGATCCTCAACCACCGCATGCTGCTCCATCCCGAGGCCCAGATGCGGGGAACATCCATCGCCAAGGTGATAGAGGACGTTGCCGGATCGGTCCCCGTCCCTGGATCACAAGGGGCTCCCTAATGCCGACAACCAGAGGATGGGCTGCACTCGGCGTCGGGATAGCGCTGCCGATTCTCTGGTTCGCATTTGGTGAGCGGGTCATGCTGGCCGTAGGGATCTTCTTCATCCTTGCCGTGGCGGTTGGAGTCGCCTCCGTCCGGTCCGCTACCCCAAGCGTCAGGATCAGCCGGACGATCACGCCAACCCAGGTGCACGCTGGTGATCGTGCCGTCGTTCTCGTCGGACTGGTGGCCAGCAAAACGATCCACGCCGCCACCGTCATCGATCGGGTCTACGGTCTCGGCACCGCCCGGTTCGTAGCCAAGCGCATCGAGGCGAACGTGCCGATCGAAGCCCGTTATGAGGTGCTCTGTCATCCCAGAGGGGTCTACCGCATCGGACCGGCGACGGTCGCTGTCGAAGATGCACTCGGTCTCGCCGAATCGGTCGGGGAGGCGAAGAGCATCGACAGGCTCGTCGTGTTTCCTGCCGTCGAGGACCTTGTCGGCCTGCCCTCCGGCCGCGGGCTCGACCCGACGGCGGACGCGACCCGCGCCAGCTTCTCCCAGGCTGGAGGCGAGGACTTCTACACCCTCCGCGAGTATCAGGTTGGCGATGATCTCCGCAGAGTCCATTGGCCGACGTCTGCCAAACGCGACCAGTTGATGATCCGGCAGCTCGAGGCTCACTGGCAGTCAAGGGCACTGGTGGTTTTCGACCCGAGGGCGCAGGTGTACGCCGACGACGCCTCGTTCGAGCACGCGGTGAGCGGGGTGGCATCAATCGTGCGACACCTGTATCGCAACCGGTACCGCCCAACCGTCTGGACCGGCACCGGATCGTTCACACCCGTCGACACGCCCGAGGGATATCAGCGAGCCATGGAAGAGCTCGCCATCGTCCAGAGCCGCGGCGCCGTGGACCTGACAAGGGGCCTTGCCCAGGAACGCAATCGCCACGGCAGCGGCGGGGTCCTTGTGATGATGACCGGCACACCCGACGACGGAGCCCTCAAGGCGTTCCGCACGCTCGATCGTGACTTTGACCGCAAGATCGTCATGGCGGTCACTCCGGATCCGGGAAGTGGCCTCGGTGGCCTGGCACGCACCGGGGTCAACGCGATCGTTGCCCAGCCCGGCGAGTCGTGGGCAACTGCTTGGAAAAAGGCGATGGAACGTACATGGTCTACCGCTACAGCTGGATAGCCGGGGCGGCCTCGATCGGATTCGCGGTCTGGCGACTCAGTGAGGTGCTGCAACCGACGCGGTCGGGAGCGAAGTGGCAGCTGATGGTGCTCGCCTCGGTGATGATCGGGATCATCGTCACCTGGGCTGCGGTCAGCTACCGGATGCGGGCCGGCTGGATCGCTCTGCTCAACCTGGCCCTGTTTGTGTTCGCTGCAGCCCGCTACGGCGCCCCCAACACCGGCGTGTGGGTCCTGCCCGGCCCCGACACATTCGCCACACTGGCAACTGAGATCGAGCGTGCGGTGGGACTGATCCGACATGGTGTGGAGCCGGTACAGCCCACCATCGGACTGGTCGTGATCCTTGCCGGCGTGTTTTGGCTGCTGGGCTCTCTCCTGGCCTTCGGTCTTCTCTCCGGGCGTCCGTTCGTCGCCCTGGCTCCCCCTCTGGTCATTGGGTTGCAGTTGCTCACTGTCGAACTGCAACCATCGTCCAATATGGAGATCGCCCTGTTCGTTTTTCTGGTGGCCGCCACCACTCTCGCCGTCGGTCTCGATGAGCACGACCGTGGCGCAGGACGAATGGCCAGACCCGGCCACCACCCCTCGGCCGTCGGAGGCGCGCCGGTGTCCGCAGGCGCCCTCGGCCTCCTGGTGCTGACGGTGGTTGGGGCCATCGGGGTCTCAAGCGCCCTTGCCAGCCAGGTCCCGACGGACGGGAACCTGACCTGGCGCACCGGCGGCAGTCTGACCACCGGGTACTACGGGGGAGTCACCTACAACCCGTACGTCTCGATCCACCGCGGGCTGGTTTCACAGTCCGGCGCCGAATTGTTCACTGCGAGGCTGGACGGCGCCGTGGACCCAACCGACGTCTACTACCGGTTGATCACCCTCGACACCTACGACGACGGAAAGTGGTATGCGGCAGAGGGCCAGCTGCTCCCTGCTTCGGACGGGGTATTCGAGGACAGGGACTCTGGCTATGCCGGCCCGACGGTGCCGGTAAACGCGGCGCTCACCATCCACGCTCTTCGCCAGGGGTGGCTCCCCGCTCCGTATGCCGTGACGGGTGTCGGTGGCGAAGAGGCCGCCTCGTTCCGAATACGCACCAGCGATGTCTCGGTGCGGTTTTCCGGAAACCGCACCTACAACGGCATGGAGTACGCGATTGCGGCCGATGTGCCGGTGACCGACTCGCGTGCGATCGTGACCGACGAGAACGGTCGACTCTCGCCGCTGTTCGCAGTCGCCGCCGAAGAACAAGAGACGGTGCCGGAGGCGGACCCGACGGTCGTCCATCGCGAACTCCCTGACGCAGAACGTTACGTGCAACTCCCCGATGGTTTGGATCCGCGGATCGGTGCCAAGGCAGATGAGCTCACCGATCGCTTCACCACCGCGTTTGAGAAGGGGCTGGCACTCGAATATTGGTTCCGCGAGAGCGGAGGTTTCGTCTACAGCCTCGACGTCGACGTGGAAGCTGGGCATGGTCCCGACGTGGTAGCCCGCTGGCTCTTCGACCCCGACAGCACCGACTACCGCCGCGGCTTCTGCGAGGATTTCGCCACCTCGATGGGCGTGATGGCGCGCAGCATCGGGATTCCGACCCGCGTCGTGCTCGGCTTCACCCCAGGTGAAGTGACCGAGAACGGCGACGTCTTGGTGACGGACCGCAACGGACACTCCTGGGTCGAGCTGTGGATTCCGTCGCAAGGCTGGATGCGGTTCGATCCGACACCTCGCGGCGACGGGATCAACCCGGCCGCCTACCGGACAATCGCCGCTCAGCTCGGCTTCGACGTTGCTTTCTACCTCGGACAGGTACCTGAGCTGCCGCCCGAGCCTCAGGCCGCGGATGTGCCAAACCCCGGCCTCGGCGCCCAGCTGGAGCCTATCCGCACCCCGATCCCGCGCCCAGCCGGAGCGGCCAACACCGGAGGAGGGCTGGCGTTCAATTGGCCGACCGCCGCCGTGATCCTGGCCCTTGCCGCTGGGATCATCGGCGTGGTGCCGGCGCTCAAGTGGGCGAGGCACCGGGCAAGGATGCGGCGGCTGGCGCACGGTGATGTGTCGGCGGCCTGGGAGGAGGTCGTTGCCAGGCTTGCCGATCTCGACCATGCCGTCGATGCCGCAGCGACTCCGCACGAGGTGGCGTCGACGGTCGACACCGCGCTCGACACGCTCGCCCTCGTCTATACCAAGTCGGTGTACGGCCCCGAGCAAGGGGTGAGCACGAGCGACCTGGAAGCGGCGACGCGCTCGATGACCGTAACAACCGACCGCTTGACCGAGCACATGTCTCGCTCGGAGCGAGCGCGAGCACAGTATCGGTTGCGATCGGTCCTGGGTCCGTCATGGCGTGGGTTCAGCCGCTGGCTTCCCTGGCCTCGTCGTTGACGTCGTCTTCGACGCGTCGCAACATCTCGAAGCCCTCGGCCACCTGCAACGCTTCGAGTTCAGCCGCCAGGTCGGGCGCCGGAATCGAGCGGGGCACCTCGTGATCGGGATAGGCTTCAAGACGGACCAACTCATATCGGTGACGTCTGGGCACACGGAGGCGGGCGATGTCCCGCTCCTTGCCGCGAATGAGGGCGTCGAACCGTTCGATCTCCTTCGAATGATGCCCGCGTTCGTGGCGGCGGAACAGATAGATGTAGGTCTCGTTCTGTGGGCGCGAGCGATAGAAGAACAGACGGTTCTTCTCGATGATGACCTGTCGCAGGGCCTCGCTTTGATCAAACTCGGGTCCGTGGTCGAGCGCGACGCCGTGCGCCCATTCGTCGGCGGTGGCGGATTGGATCGCCATCCCGTCGATCGACAGTCGGTATCGGCCCGGCTCGAGATCGGCGATGCGAAGCGTGCGGGTCGACGTAACTCCGTCCGGGGAGGGCGATGCGGGAAGTCGCTCGTCGGTCAGGTCGAAGTGAAAGCCGTCGGGAGCCGCGGTCAGGCCCGCGATCGTCGTGCCCGCAACCGTGACCGTCCGCGCCGCACCCGTCAGATGAACATTCCATTTGGTCGGCTCCGGTCCCAAGCCGGCTTCCATGATGCGGGCCAACCGCCAATACCCGCGAAGAAATGATATTGCTCGTAGCCGTCAAGGTCCACCACGTCAACTTCTTGAATAGGTCGTGCATCTATAAATCCCCGCGGGATGTGCCCCGCCCTCCTGAGGGCCTGGAGCCAGCGCCTGACGTAGGGTTCGTTATCATTGTTCCTCGGCAGCTCGGTTGACCCTCCATTCCTCCCAAGCGTGACTAACGGCGCCGCTGCCTGGGAACAAGTCCACAAACTTGTCGTCGGGCTCCTTCCCCTGGACC
>JACZST010000162.1 GCA_022574065.1 Acidobacteriota bacterium | reverse complement strand
GGACCGAGTGACAGGCTCGGGAACAGCCTCATCCCTAGCATCCCTGGTCGGCGACAAGCCGGGAGAAGGAGGAGGATCGGTGGTCGAGTCCGGCGTCGATGTGATCTCTGATCCCATGTTTGTCAAGGGTCCGGTCGCCGGGCTGATCGTGTTAGCGCTCGGGATCGTCCTCTGGGGGGTCCGGGGACGCAGCGACGTCCTGCGCTTCGGCGGTCTGCTTGTGGCTGCCGCAACCATGCTCGTTCTCTATCAGTCCGAGATGCTCGGTCTGTCGCAACTCGTAGGCGTCACGTTGCTGGCGATCGCGGGGCTGTTCCACCGAGGTGTCGTCGCCGGCGCCCTCTTTGCCATCCCCGGCGCGTTCTTCGTGATCAGGCCCGAAGCCGCTGAACCACAGTCCTGGATGCCGTGGTTCGCCATGCTCGCGATCGTATTCGCCGCCCCGCTGGTCGCCTCATTCGATGATCGCTATCCCAAGACGGGCCTTCCCATGCCGCTGTTTGGAATCGCGGCTCTCGGCGTGTTTCTCGCGGTTCCGGACACGGAAGGTGCGATGGTGCTGCTCGGCGTTGCCGGGATTGCTGGATTTCTCGGCTGGCCCCGACCCGTTGCCACGCTCGGCGCAGCGGGTTCCTACGCGGTCGTCGGTTTGTACATGTTCGTAGCCGCTGAAGGAGCCATCGGGCGGCCGGCGTCGATCATCGCATCGGTGGCGGTCTTGGGGCTGCTCCTGATCGTCCCCATCACAATCCGTTTGCGAAGCGCCGGCTGGGCGCACGACCTCGATCGCGTCGTCGCCGTTGTTCCACTGGTGGCTCAGCTGTTTCTGGTTCTACTGATCTCGCGCACTGCCGGTCGCATTGCGTGGGTACCGGGCGCTGCGGCACTCACCGTCGGGGTGTTGGCAGGCGCGGCCATGATCATCCTGCTTGTGCCGTGGCCTCGGCCGCCTCAGTTCACCGATTGAGTGCTGTCGCCCGCACTTGAGGGAGCGAGCCCAAACCCCCCGTCATCCCGCAGTTCGATCACCTGGTCATCGCGCAGATCGATCGTCATCGTCGCGGACTCCATCAGGGACAGATCAGTCGAGGCCATTGCCAGTAGCTGCTCCCGGATCTTCGATTCGTCCCCGTCCTCGAGCGACTGACGAAGTCGGTCGAGTCCGACCATCATGCTTGTCGGGCCCGGGTACGAGGGTTGAGCCACCAGCACCTTTTCATGGCCAGTCTGCTCGAGAGGATCGATGGACAGGCGCTCGGCGAGCCTCTCTCCCGGCCTCTGCCCAGTGATGTCGATGGCGATGTCCTTGCCCGGAACCAAGCCAGCGAGCCGGATCATCCGATTTGCGAGATCGAGGATGCGGACGGGTCGTCCCATGTCGAGCACGAAAACCTCCCCGCCGTTGGACAACACCGCCGCTTGCAGGACTAGCTCCACGGCTTCGGCGACGGTCATGAAGTACCGCTCCATATCCGGGTGCGATACGGTCACAGGCCCCCCGGCTTTGATTTGACGGGTGAACGTCGGCACGACGCTGCCACGGCTTCCGAGCACGTTGCCGAAACGCACCGCACACATCCGAGGCTCGTCTCCGCTGTCAGCTCCCGCTTGGACGAGCATCTCCGCAACACGCTTCGACGCGCCCATCACGCTCGTCGGATCCACGGCCTTGTCGGTGCTGATGACGACCAGATGTTCAGTTCCCACCAAGCGCGCGGCAGCGATGACTATCTCGGTGCCGACGACGTTGGTCTTCGCCGCCTCGCTTGGGCAGTCCTCCAGGATCGGGACGTGCTTGTGCGCGGCTGCGTGGAACACCAATTCGGGTCGATGCTTCTGGAAGATCGACCGCATACGCCCTTTGTCACGGATGTCGGCGAGCTCACTGACCAGCCGGGCGTCTTGCAAGGCCAAGGATGCATCGTGCAACAGCGTTTCATCGTGATCCAAGGCCACGACCTTCGCCGGGCCAAAGGAGAGAATCTGGCGCACAAGCTCGGACCCGATCGACCCCCCGGCCCCGGTAACGAGGACGACCTGCTCTGCGATCAGACGCTCGACAGCCCCGAGGTCGGTGTGCACTTGTTGACGGGGAAGGAGATCGGTCAGCTTCAGATCCCGCATGTCGTCGGTCTCAGACTCCCCGAGAAGAGAATCAATGTTGGGAACGATCCGCAAGCGGACATCGATCTCCATGCAAAGATCCACAACACGCCTGCTCAACGTGCCTGCCTCCTCGGTGGCGATGATCACCTGATCGATGTCGAGGCGCTTCGCCAGCTCGGCGACCTCATCGACGTGACCGAACACCTGAAGACCGGCCAACTTCCGCGTGGGGTCGACAGGCTTCGCCGATGGGTCCAAGAACCCGACCACACAGATGGCTCCCTGAGCCTGCGAGCGATGTCGGGCGAGACGAACCGCATCTTCACCAACACCCACCACCAGCGCTCGATCCGCGAGTCCACTCGACTCACCGTACCGACGGTACGAGAAGAGACGCGACCAGAATCGAAGGGCCCCCATGCCGCCAAAGGTAAGCAGCACGCCGATCACCAACACCGATACCGGAATCGGGCTGTCGCCACCTGTGAGGCGCCAGACGATGAGCCCGGCGCCCAAGATGAGACCGGCGGTCATGGTGCCGGCAAAGAGTCTGACGGCTTCGTCGATGCTGGCGTACTTCCACACATGGCCGTAGTTGCCGAAGAGCGCGTTGATTCCGATGTGCACGATCAGCAATATCGGCAATACGAAAACCAGACGGGTCCACCACCCGGTGGGGACTCCCCCAGCTGAATCGAGGAATCGCACGCTCAGCGCCGCCACGTAGGCGAAGACGATGATCACCGCCTCGATCAGTGCGAGCGACAGGTCGGCACGGACGGAAGCGGCAGTGCGCGCAATACTCACGCCCAAACCTGAGCCGGTATCGGCAGGACGAATCGTATTGGCCCCCACCTCGCGGTTCCTCCCCTTCGATAACCCCTACCACCACCGGGTGGTCACTCTACTCCGAACTGAGTGAACAGGAAACCGATTTGTGAGTCATCAGACCTGACATACCTTGCCGACGCCTGCGGCTGGGCCGGCATGATCGCTTCTGCCCAAAGAGAACTACGAAATGTTGGGCCACGCATATACCCGAACGAGGGTTCCATGGCCGCGTAGTGGGACGCTTGCCGGCACACCCACATCGTGACCGCAGACTGCTTCAACGACGTGTTCGAGCCGCAGCAGGTCGCCTCGGGCGCCAACTCGCCTAGGTCGAATCCCGTCACCGAATGCCCCCTCGTCAGATGAGCCGCGATGTGCTTGCCTAAGAAGCCGGCGGTGCCGGTTACCAGAATCTTCATCGTTCCCGCAAGGTCGAACCGTGTGGACAAATGCCCGCCATCCGCCGTTCACAAGTCATCACCTTCCCATGAGATGTGGTTCGTCGAAGGTGATCCGTCTGACGCAAACCTCGAGAATACCTGTACGCTTGTTACGGGTCTATGTGCCTAGCGGGGAACCCGCTCAGGGGATTATGGCTCATCAGCTTGATCATGAACCAGATCGATCGTCCACCCCCAACCCCCGATCCCGCGGGGGCTCACCAGCTCGACTGGCAGTGGTCCAAAGGCGAGCAAGTAAGGCCGAAGAACGTCTCGATCAGCGCTACGCCTCGGGAGCCCGACTCATCTGGAGAGGGAAGCGTCAGCGGAGATTCCCATACAGGCGTCGCTCGAAAGGAACCCGCCTGGCAATCTGGCACGGTCTCTCCGTGGGGAGACGGTACAGCAACTCTCGCATCCAACCCGCTTCCCAAGCAGAGCGACGTCGACCTACCCACATCCGATACCGATATCGCCGGACCGGTGAAGGGGACCGAGCGTATCAAGAGACGGGGCTCCTCCAACGGAAGCACCGGCAAGGCGCCGAACACAGATGCCGCTCGATCACCTTGGTCGTTGCGCCACCGCGGAGCATGACTCGGTGGGCGATACCAGAAGCGAGAAGGGTCGACTGAGCAAAAGAGCGCTCAAGGCTGCACTTGCCGTTCCCGAATTCTTGGCGAAGCGCCGCCCCGGGCCACGGATTCTCATATACCACCAGGTGGGAACCAATCTCGGTCGCGAGATGGAAGTCGCGACGGAAACGTTCGCAAATCAGATTCGCTACCTCGAGGCCGAAGGATCCATCGTTTCGCTCGACAACGCGGTTTCCCGGATGGGCACTCCCGGCGATGACCGGCTTTTTGTGCTGACGTTCGACGACGGCTACTCGGACATGTACGAGAACGCTTTTCCCCTCCTCGCCGAGCACGGCATCCCTTTCACCTTGTATATCACCACGTTGCCTATGCAGGATGCGTCCGTCTCCAAACCGGGTACTTTGCCGCTGACCTGGGAGCAGCTCGAAGAGATGTTTGACTCGGGCCTCGCCACCGTCGGTGCTCACACACATTCGCATCCGGATCTCCGTTTTCTCAGTACGGACGCCGTTGCCGCGGAGCTCGATGAGTCCAACGCCTTGATTGGCGACCGTCTCGGTGTCCAGCCGCGCCACTTCGCTTACCCCAAGGGGTGGTGGTCGGCCGGTGCGGAGACGGAAGTGCGGAAACGATACGCGACGGCCGTGCTCGGCGAGGGCCCACCGAATCGTCGCGGGACGGATCATTATCGGCTGCATCGGGTCGCCGTTCAGAAGAGCGATGGAATGCGATTCTTCAAGCGCAAACTAGCCACCGGACTGGTACTCGAGGATCGCCTTCGGCGTATCGTTCGGAGTTACCACGGCCCGCCGGCTGTCGACCCCTGAAGGGTGTTTCGAAGCGGAGCTCCTCAGCGGTAGACCATGAGTTCCTTTGCGAGCTCGCGGGTGCGGTGAAGCTCGCCGTCTCCCTCCATGCGGTAACCGACGAGTTGCGCGATACGCTGGTGCCCTTGAACCGCAAGCACCCGATCCGCGAACTGCTGGC
>JACZST010000161.1 GCA_022574065.1 Acidobacteriota bacterium | reverse complement strand
CCCCGGTGGCGACAAGCGCATCATGGTTGTCCACCAACCCATCGGCGTCTCGCTGTTGATCACCCCGTGGAACTTTCCAGCGGCGATGGCGACTCGCAAGATCGCTCCCGCCCTCGCTGCCGGGTGCACTGTGGTTCTGAAACCGGCATCCGACACTCCGCTGACCGCGTTGGCGCTGGCCGACCTCCTGGAACAGGCGGGGGCACCACCCGGCGTCGTCAACGTGGTTTCGTCGCGGCGCTCCAGCGAGGTCGTCCCTGCAATGCTCGCCGATCCGCGGGTGCGCAAGCTCTCGTTCACCGGATCAACCGCGGTCGGCAGCCAGCTCCTCGGACAGGCCGCCCTTCACATTGTCGACAGCTCGATGGAGCTCGGAGGCAATGCACCTTTCCTCGTCTTTGAGGATGCCGACATTGCTGCCGCCGTCGATGGGGCCATGATCGCCAAGCTGCGAAACGGCGGACAGTCCTGTATTGCCGCCAACCGATTTCTCGTCCACGAGGCGGTCTCCGACGAGTTCTCCTCCGACCTGGCCAAGGCGATGGGGGCGGTGGCCGTTGGTCCCGGTCTCGAGGACGGCGTCGAGCTTGGCCCGCTCATCAACCATCAGGCACAACAGGACATGGGTGACCTCGTCGACAGCTCCGTCGACTTCGGGGCTGCGGTTGCGGTGGGTGGGCACGCGCCGGAGCGGCCAGGGTACTTCTGGGAGCCGACGGTGCTGGCCAACGTCACTCCGGACAACCCGATCCTCAACCAGGAGATCTTCGGGCCGGTGGCACCGGTCGTCTCGTTTGCCACCGAGGATGAGGCGATCACCCTCGCCAACAACTCCATCCACGGGCTTGCCGCCTACCTGTACTCGGGTGACCTGGAGCGAGGCTTGCGGGTCGCCGAGGCCATCGAAAGCGGCATGGTTGGGGTCAACCGAGGCCTGATCTCGGATCCCGCGGCGCCGTTCGGTGGTGTCAAGGAGAGCGGGATCGGCCGCGAGGGCGGCCAGGTGGGCATGCACGAGTACCTGGAGACCAAGTACATCGCCGCCGATTGGTAGGAAAAGCTGAGAAATACATACCGTTATGGGCGGCCTATCTGCCGTTCAGGCAGCTTTGGTCCCAATGGTGAGTAGGAAGTCCCAGGCGACGCGGTAGCTGCCGTCGTCGGCCTCATTGGTCAGGTCCATCGCCTCACGCATCGCAGCGTGCGCCTCGTCCCACCTGCCCATCTCTTGGAGGACGCGACGGGCAGCGATCAGCACACCCGAGTTCTCGAAGGCGAACGACTCGAACGCCTCGACAGAACGGAACGTCACCGTGAACTTCAGACGCTCGAAACGCAAGGCCACATCGTGTGAGGCGAACAGACTGCGGACATGATCCGGGTCACCCCACAGAATGCTCGGAGTCACGAACTCGGGCGGAGAAGGAAGCAACTCGACCAGCGTCGAGAACACTGCGTTGTTCGCCCCATCTGGCGTCCAGGCGGTGATCCCAAACACCCCCCCATCGCGGCACACCCGCACCAACTCGGACGCCACCAGATCGTGGCGTGGCGCAAAGATCGCCGCAAAACTCGACAGCACGACATCGTAGGAGCCGTCGTCAACGGGAAGCGCCTCGGCGTCACCCAGCCTGAGATCCACCTTCACGCCCACAGCACTCGCCCGGCCGTGAGCCTCATCGAACCAGGCATCCGTGATGTCAACGCCGACCACCTCGGCTCCGGCCAATGCAGCGGCCACAGCAACGCTGCCTGAACCGGTGCCAACATCCAGGACTCGCTGGCCGGCCCGCACCCCCGCCTCTTGCACGAGAATCTGAGCAGCGGGCTCGATAAGACGGCCGACCGGCCGGTAGTCGCCTTCCTCCCACATCTGGCGCTGGATCTCTTTGAACTCCTCGAGTTCCACTACCGATGCCTCCGATTCACCGTACAACGCCGACGGCATACAAACGCACTGCCACTCAAGAGCTTACGGAATGTTGCACAACGATGAGGCCCTGGCCGGCCGCGGACATCTGTGCCGCGCGGTGCGCGTTGGTGACCTAGCGGTATCGCCCATACCGTGCGATCCGGTGTTTGTAGGGGATGACAGCTAGGGAGGTGAGGTGACCCGAACAACCAGGTCCCAGGAGTTCCTGCCTTCTCCCTGGTTCATCGGTGGTGTCTTCGTGCTCCCATTGTCGGACCAGCGATACGTATCCGGCCGGATGATCAGGATGTGGGGACTAGACACTTTGTCATCGGCTGAAACCCCCCTCCAGGCAACGTCGTTTTCTGGCAGCATCCCCCGCTAGGGCTCAATCTTTCGAGGAGGGGGAAGGATGCGCAGCTTTTGGTCGGCCCTCAAGGCCGCAGCGGCGACGCGGGAGATCAAACCGCGGGTTTCTGGACACCGATGATCGCGTTTGTCGCCGAGAGTGGTGATTGCGAGTGCGGTGCTCTTTGACACTCGAGCCAAATAGCGCCGCGGGTGAATCCGTACAGGGACGTGAAGCGCGGCGCACCGAGCCGGATCGACGCCGAGCCACCCACAAGCCAACCTCCAACGCGACTGGCTCACTCGACGCACGCGCGCTGTGCTCTGTCGGGGGACTCGGCGAGCAGCGGGGAGCGATTCTCCCCATCATGGCGTTGCTCCTTGTGGTGCTCCTGGGCGTGGCCGGGTTCGCCGTCGACCTGGGGTGGATCTTCTGGAACAGTATCGAGATCCAACATGGCGCCGATGCTGCGGCGCTGGGTGGGGTGGTATACGTGGCAGACGACGCGGGCCTGGCCAAGGCGGAGGGAAGGGCTGCCGCGGCAAGCAACGGGTACGTCGACACGACGCTTGGCGGACCGGACGTCGTCGAGGTCATCGCTTTCCAAGACGATCCAACGGCGGTGGCGAATGTTTATCAGCTGCGGGCCACCATCACCCACGAAGTCCCCACCTTCTTCATCAAAGTGTTCGGTATCAACAGCATGAGTATTGCGCGCACTGCGGTGGCCGAGTACGTATTGCCCCTGCCGATGGGGAGCCCGGAGCCGTACTTCGGTAACGACCCCGCGCTGGGCCGCTGGCCCAACTTCTGGGGGAACATCCACGGCTACTACACCGGAAAGGGCATGGGGGATCGGTACTCGTCTCAGTGCATCAAGTGGGAGGGCGCGTCGGGATGCACCAAGAACGATGAGCGCCGGCAATCGGTCAACGTGGGGACCCAGGAGGCTGCGGGGGGATACCTCTACGGGATCGAGATCGACTCGGCGTCGGTTGGTTCGATCCTCACCGTTGAGCTCTTCGATCCGCAGTTCACCCGCGGCGGCGGAAACGATGTGTTGGTGGGCGACAACCCCCAGGGTGGCGGCCCGGGCCCGACCACAACCTTCATGCTGTATGACCCGGATCCGACCCCGCTCAACACGACGGACGGTGGGAACTTCCTGGAATGTTCGGTCTCGTATGACCCGCGCGATCCGTACGCCGACTTCAACGGAGACGGGAAGGTAACAACGAAGGACGACCAGGACGGTGACAAAGACCTCGACTGGGACGATGTCGAGCTGGGTTATCCGGGCGGGGTGGCCGCCCTGTGGGAACCGTTCTGCACGATCCCGATCAATGAGGCCGGCATCTACCCCCTCCGCATCCTGATCAATGACCCCGGCGGTGCCGACCAGCGGGGCCTCAACCGTTGGTCGATGCGAGCCTTCACCTCGGGCGGCCCGGCGCCCAGGGTCTATGGCCTCGGCGATATGGCGATCTACGCCAACGTCGACGGCACGCTCGGTGACACCGAGTTCCATCTCGCTGAGGTCGAAGAGGTGCACGCCGGCAAAACCCTCGTCATCGAGCTATGGGATCCAGGCGACGCCAGCGGCAAACACTCGGTAGAGATCCGGGACCCCTCCGGCATCACCCCGCCGTGCACGTGGACTGCCGAGGAGCACAACGGGGGAGGCACCGCTAG
This sequence comes from Acidobacteriota bacterium, assembly GCA_022574065.1. Classification (GTDB taxonomy): domain Bacteria; phylum Actinomycetota; class Acidimicrobiia; order Spongiisociales; family UBA5794; genus JACZST01. The sequence continues at coordinate 1,058 of JACZST010000161.1, read as the reverse complement.
CGGCATCGAAGGAAGCTGCGTGATCGATACCAGCAAGAGCGGTGGTGGGAGTAGGTTCAACAACTGGCTGGTGACCATCCGGATCTCCCTGCCGGCCGGCTACACCTGCGCCGCCGACTGCTGGTGGAAGATCTACTACAACTACCCGGGAGTAACGACGGACACCACGACCTGGGCAGCCTTCATCGAAGGCAATCCCGTTCGTCTTGTCGAGTGACGTTCGAGACCATCCGACCGAGGCCTGAGCTCACTTCGCATCCGCAGGTTCCAACGACCGTCGTTCGACGCCGGTATACGCTCGCCGAGGTACCAACCTACGTTCGGCCGTGGGAGACCCGACCCGTACGGCTGACCCGGCCTCCGATTCCCGCGGGTCAGCCGCTTGTCGGCTGCCTGACCCAGCGAACCTTCATGTTGACCCCGGCGTCGGTGAGGAGGTTGAAGACCGGGCAGCGCGCCTCGGTCTCCTCGACGACCTCGGTGAAACGCTCCTCGTTCTCATCGGTGGTCACGATGGCCTCGACCCGCACCGTCTGGAAGTGCTGTCGGACTCCGCGTTGCCCCATCCGACCCCGGATGTCGATGGTGAACTCCGCCTCGAACTCGATCCCGTCGTAGGCGAAGTCCATCTCGCTTGCCGTGCGGTTGAAGGTGACAGACTCGCAACCGCACAGCGCCCCGAGGACTGCCTGGAGTGGGGATGGTCCCTCCGAAGAGCCGCCATGAGCAATGGGCTCGTCGGTCACCGTTGTCCCGAACTCGCCGTAATCGTGGATGGCCATCATCGATCCGTCGTTGCTCACCGCCACCGTCTTTTTACGGATGATCGGTTCCAGCATGTCGTTCGGGCCGACTACCTCGGTCGCCATGATCTCGTTTACCTCCGGGTCACACCGTGCCGGGGCTCACATGGCGAGCCAGCCGCCGTCCAGGTTCAGGTTGATCGCGTTGACCGCCTTGTTCTCCAGTAGGAAGGACGTTGCATGGACCACGTCGTCTATCTCGACGAGGCGGCCCAGGGGAGTACGGGCTCGGAACGCTTCCAGGACTTCCGGCGG
>JACZST010000160.1 GCA_022574065.1 Acidobacteriota bacterium | reverse complement strand
TGGTCGGCGAGGCTACCAACGGGCGCGAGGCGGTGAGCCTGGTGGGACGGCTGGAGCCGGAGGTCGTGCTCATGGATCTGCAGATGCCCGAGCTCGACGGAGTCGCCGCCACCAAGCAGATTCGCGAGCGCTATCCGGAAACGAACGTGCTCGTGCTCACCACGTTCGACACGGACGCCGACATCACCCGAGCCATCAGCGCCGGCGCCACCGGATATCTGCTCAAGGATGCTCCTCGCCAGGATCTGTTTCAGGCGATCAGGGCCGCCGCCCGGGGTGAGTCGGTACTGACACCCGCTGTTGCGTCGCGACTGATGAGCAAGATGCGAGGACCGGGCGTGCAGTCACTCAGTGAGCGGGAGATCGAGGTCCTGACCCAGGTAGCGGACGGCAACTCGAACAAGGACATTGCTGGCAAGCTCTATATCAGCGAGGCCACCGTCAAGACCCACCTCGTTCACATCTTCGGCAAGCTTGGCGTGGACGACCGCACTGCCGCCGTTACCGTCGCCCTGGAACGGGGAATCATCAGACTGTCCGCTTAACGTCCCCGCGCTCAATCGTCGTACGTGTCTACGTACTCATTGAGCGTCACTCCAGGCACGTGCGACGGCGCGATGACGGTCACTCGGGCCTGAGTACCCCCGTGGCCTGACCGACCTCGATCAGGTGCCCGTCCGGGTCGCGTATGTAGCAACGGATCTCGGCTCCGCGGTCGATCGGCGGCGTCAGGAACGTCGCACCCTTGCCCGACCACTCCTCGTACACGCCCTGGATATCCGCAACCCGGATGTTGAGGAACGCACTCACTCGATTCGGGTCGTCGGGAACATCCAACACGACCTCGGGTTTGTCCTCGGTCGGTCCACCCCCCACGTTGATGATGATCCAGCTGTTGGCCAGCTTGACGATGGTGGGTTCGCCTTCCATCACCGGCGTGCCCCCAAGGACGTCCACATAGAAGTCACGTGACCGGGCAACGTCGGCCGACACGATGAAGTGGGTGAGCACGATGCCGTCGACCGGGGCTGGGAATTCCTTGTCGTCTCCGATCGTCATGCGGTGGGTACCCCGGACCATTGCTCGATCTCGGCGGCGAGGTCGAGGTGTTCCACGACGGCCTGGTTTTCGTATTCACCCCAGGCGTCACGGGGCAGAAGCCACATCACCTCGAACTCGTTGCCGTCGGGATCGAGCCCGTACACGCTCTTGGTGGCGCCATGTGAAGACTCGCCGGTCAGGGCACCGGCCTCGAGGAGCCTGGCCCTGGCGTCGGCCAGATCGTCGACCGTGTCGACCTGCCAGGCGAGGTGGTAGAGGCCAATGCTGCCCTGGGTTTTGGGTGAGGCGGCGGGGCCGAGTCCAAACAATCCCAGATCGTGGTGATTGTCGGATCCGGCTATCCGCAGGAACGCCGCGTTGGCCCGCGGTTCTCTGGCGATCACCTCGAAGCCGAACACGTCGGTGTAGAAAGCGAGCGCTCGTTCCAGGTCACCGACGAACAAGACGGCGTGGTTGAGACGGGTGACCTTCATCGTTCCTCCTTGGCCGATCTCCTTGGCGCGCTCCACGAACGGTTGCTCGAAGGCATGTTCACTCTATCGAGCCCGTGATCTGTGCCGCACGGTCCAGGGTGAATTGCGATCCGCCTTGCAGGTATTCCGATACCCTGCGTAAAGGGCGAGGAGGATTCTGTGCAGGCGATCGTGGTGAGCGAGAAGGGAGGGCCCGACGCCCTCGTTGCCACCGAGGTTCCCGACCCGGTGCCGGAGCCGGGCGAGGTGGTGGTTCGGGTCGACTACGCGGGAGTCAACTTCATCGACACGTACAAGCGTCGCGGTCTGTATCCAATCGAGGTGCCGTTCATCCCGGGCGAGGAGGGCAGTGGTGAGGTGGCAGCAGTCGGCGAGGGGGTCGCCGAGCTTGCCGCTGGCGACCGGGTCGCCTGGTCCGGCGTGACCGGCGCCTACGCCGAGCTGGCCACGATTCCCGCCGACCGGGTCCTCGCTGTGCCCGAGGCCATGTCGTTGGATGTGGCCGCCGCCGTCCTGCTGCAGGGGATGACCGCCCACTACCTGGTGCACGACACGTATCCGCTCCAGGCCGGCCACCGCTGCCTGATCCACGCCGGCGCCGGCGGCGTGGGTCGGCTGCTCATCCAGATGGCGAAGCAAACCGGAGCCGAAGTATTCACTACGGTGGGTAGCAGCGAGAAGGTGGACATTGCGCGCGCCGCCGGCGCCGACCACGTGATCGACTATCAACGGGTCGACTTCCGCCCCGCCGTCGAGGCTATCGCCGGACCCCGGCCCCTCGCCGTGGTATACGACGGCGTCGGAAGCACCACCTTCGACGACGGGCTGGCACTGCTCAGGCGACGCGGGATGATGGTCGTGTTCGGTGGCGCCTCCGGCCCGGTTCCTCCCGTTGATCCCCTCCGTTTGATGCAAGAGGGATCGCTGTTTCTCACCCGACCCACCATGGGCGACTACATCGCCGGTCGGGACGACCTGGTCCGCCGTGCCGACGCCGTCTTCACCGCCGTCGTTGCCGGCGACCTCGACGTTTTGATCGGGGCCCGTTACCCCCTCGCCGACGCCGCTGACGCCCACCGCGCCCTGGAGGCAAGGAAGACGGTGGGAAAGATCCTTCTCATCACGGGTTGACTCGTGGGTCGACCTGTGGTGGAACCCGGTGGAATGTCAGATCTTCAGGACCCACTGGCCGGGGCAACCCTCGCAGTCTCGCCAAATCTGTTCGGCTGGTTCCCCGGTGAGGAGCCGCTCCGCCTCCTCGCGCAACAGGACGCCGATGAGATTGCCCTGCGGTGTGGCGACGACGACGAGTTTGGTGCCTCGTGTGGACATGCGATCGACGAGGCGCTGGAGCAGGCCGTCGGGCCGGACCGTGGTTGGCCCCGACTCCATCACCTCCTCGACGCTCACCGCATCGTCCGCCTCCCAGGCTTGGTTGCGGAGCCGCCCGACCACGATGCCGTCGCAGTCGATGACGATGCATTCGTCCCATCCGGCGTCGTAGGTGCGGCGCCGAACCTCTCCGAGCAGATCGTCGATATCGCAGGTCGGAACATCGGGGCGGGTGGCGTCGGACACCCGCTGCACTCGAGGAGCGGTGCCTTCGGTAGGGAAGCCGCTGGCCCTCCAGTCGGCGAGGCCGAGCACATAGTCGTAAACCCGTTCGAATCCGAGGCGCTCGAGCCGGCACGCGGCTCGCGGAGACATGTCTCACAGCCCGTCGTGTCAATACACCACCACGGGCTTGTCACGGGCGAGCACCGATACCGTCTCGGTGTCGAGGCGCCGCAGGGGAATGCTGATCGCACCTGGGATATGCGACTCGGTGTATTCCCGCTCCGGGAGGACATCGATGACCTGGGCGTTCTCTTCGTCGATGAGACTCTGCAGTTCGGTGCGGTCGATAGAAGTCACCATGGCGTCAGGATCCCGCCGAGGTGGCATGGAGTGCCTGCTGGAGCTGAGCAAGGGAAGGGGATCCGGCAGGTCCGGCCTCGGTTTGATAGATCCGGCAGGCGAGTCCGATCGGCGCATCGCGATCGGCGAAGGGGTCGGTCCCGTCGACGAGGACGGTCGGTGATCCCCGGAACCCTTGCTCGGCGGCGTCTTCGGGAGTGTCGATGAGCTGATAACGGACGTCGGCGTCGAGGCCGTGCTCGTCGATCAACGTCTTCAGATATCGGTCGGTGGTCTGCCAGTTGGCGCAGTCTTCGAAGTACTGCAATGTGATTTCCATGTCTCTCCTCGGTTCAGTTTGTCTAGACGCTCGATTCGACGATGTGGCACACGCACGACCCCGCGGGCCAGTCGTCTGTCACTTCGTCGGCCAGGGCCTGGAGCCGCAACAGCTCTTGACGCAAACCCTGCAGTTCGGTGATGCGGGTCTCGATGTCGGCGGCTTCGCGGGCGATCACGGTCCTCACCACATCACAGGGAGCCTGTCCCTGCGTACGGAGGTCGACGATCTGGCGGACATCGTCGAGTGGGATACCCAGGCTGCGTGCCCGTTTCACGAACCTGATCAGGTCGACCTGGTCATCGTGATAGACGCGGTACCCGGAGTCGGTTCGCTCCGGCTCCGGGAGCACCCCGCTTTCCTCATAGAAACGGATCGCCGACGCCTCGACGCCGGCCTCCCTGGCAGCTTCACCGATGCGCATGAGTTACCTCCTGAGCCAACACTAAACCTTCTAGTGGGTTGAAGGTCAAGACCCCAGTATCGGGCTCGGCACGATGGCGAGCACGATGAACCAAGCCCCGACGCCAATCAACACATATCCGCTCCATCGCCGTACCGCGGTTCCGGTCATGCGAATGGGCCGGAGCGCATCGGAGCTCACCGACGACACCACCACCGCCGCGGTGAACAGCAGTGTGGCGAAGACCAATGCCGCGGTGGCGAACGCAGCAATCACCTGGGGGCTGGAGACGGTGAGGGAGTAGCCTGCCAGACCGGCAAGCAGCGGTCCGGTTCACCCAAACCCCGCCAGCAGGTAGCCGAAGCCGTAGGCGACGTCACCCCGGGCCCGGCCCGACACACTCGAGGAGTCGACTATCCGGCTCGCCGAACCCGCCACCCGGTCGATCCATCGCATCCGAACACCGAACAGGTGGGCCTGGCGGAGGCCGAGCGCAATCAACACCAGCCCGATGGCCAGACGGAAGACTCGCCCCGAAACGCTATCGAACTCGACGACGGAGGCAAGGGCGGCGCCACCGCCGGCAATGATGACGGCAAGGACGCCAAGCAGCACGGCGGCACCGGCACCGACCCGGAGTGCGCTCAAGGCCGCTTCCGCCCTCGACTCGGTCGACCTCGTCACCAGGAAGGTCAACAACAGGGGAAAGGAGCATGGGGAGAAGAAGGCGGCAAACCCGGTAAGGGCGCCAAGGACCATCACCCCGGTTGCCGGGCCTCGCTCCGAGCCGGCGAAGGCGACAAATCCAAGATACCCGGCAACGCCGACGATCAGCACACCGAGCACGACGACGGCGAA
>JACZST010000159.1 GCA_022574065.1 Acidobacteriota bacterium | reverse complement strand
GGTGCCCGCTGGTCAACTTCTTCGCCACCCGCGATGCTGCCGAAGCGTGGGTGGAGGCAGAAGGGCTCGAAGGCGACATCGTCACCGTGGCACAGATCGCGACAGACGCGACCAACATGTGGCGCCCGGTCGTTGACCCGAGCGCGCCCCAGGTCTGCTGAGGAACGCTGAGGCTTGCCGGCACGAGGTAGTGCTCTGCCGGTCGCGGTTGGCCCGGCAGAGCACTGTTCGCCCGGTGAAGATCTCTCGTCAAAAGGGAACGTCGTCTCCACATCTCCTATCTCGGGCTCGAGGCTCTTGGTACGAGGGCTGTTCCGCGCGCCGCGTCGCCGACGGTGACCAGCCGTGACACCGGAGGCGTCTTGCCGGCTTCCCACGGCAGTTCGAAAGGACCGACGCGATTTGTCAGCGACCGGACAATGTATCGATTTGAATCCCACCTGTTGCGTTTCCTCGAGTGATACCCCCGAAGACTGGGCCAAACAATGAACCGCATGCTTCTCTCCATCGTCTCTGCCGTCGCTGGTATCGCATTTGCAGTCGTATTGATTGCTTCCGCGTCAGGCGGCGATCCCACTGTGGTCGCGGCGACAACCACGCCGGAATCGCCTTCAACTACAATCGGCAGCGTCGAGGTAACGGAAGGCCCGGTAACGCTCCCAGAGCAGCTCTTGCTGTCCGTTGGAGACTGGGAGACGGATTGGACCAGGCGCACCATCGACCTCGATGAGCTGTTGCTCGGCATCCGCGCTCCCGACCCCCGCGACGTGATCGCACCGTTGGACTTCCCCGCATACGAGTCGGTGGAGGAGGCGAGTGAGTGGCTGGTCGACAACGAGATCGGGGTGTTGTTCGAGATCGAAGGCGTCGCCCGCTTCTACCCGCTGCGCATCCTCACCGCCCACGAGATCGTCAACGACGAGGTCGGCGGCATCCCGTTCGCCGTCACCTACTGCCCGCTGTGCAACACCGCAGTCGCCTTCGACCGGCGAGTCGACGGCGAGGTTTTGCGCTTCGGCGTCTCCGGGCTGCTGCGCAAGTCGGATCTGGTGATGTGGGACGACGTCACTCAGTCGCTGTGGCAGCAGATCACCGGCGAGGGCATCGTGGGCGCTCATGCCGGCACCCAGCTCGTGGTCCTGCCCACTGCCACCGTCACCTGGGGTGACTTCGCGGCGACGCATCCCGATGGCGAGGCTCTTTCGGTCAACACCGGCTTCTCGTTCTCATACGGGACCAACGGCTATGTCGGTTACAGCGGCCGCGGCGGCCCGTTCCCCCAGTTCTTCCAGGACGACTTCGATGATCGCTTTCCGGCACTAGCGCGGGTCGTCGGTGTCCGCATCGACGACACCACCAAGGCCTACCCGTTCAGCATCCTCAGCGAGGTCGGCGTTGCCAACGATGAGCTGGCGGGGGTTCCAATCACCGTTTGGTGGGCAGACACCGGCGCCGTCGACAACTTCGATTCCGCGCTCCCGGGCGAGGGGCAGGTGATCGGCACAGGCATCGCCTTCCTCGCCACGGTAGGCGACCAGGTGCTGACGTTTGCGCCGGCGGGCCCCGACACCTTCGTCGATGCCGAGACCGGCACCATCTGGACCCTGTTTGGCGAGGGGATCGAGGGCCCGCTGGCAGGCACGCAACTCGAAACGGCGGTGCACCAGAACGAGTTCTGGTTCGCCTGGTCTGCCTTCAACGAAGGCTCACCGGTCCTCGGCGACTGAGACTCGGACCGGGCTATAGCGCCCGCTGGCGTCTCCGGTAGGCGGCGACGCTCTCCCTGGTGGTGCAGGAGTCCGAGCAGTGGAGGCGGGAGTGATTGCGCGAAGTGTCCACGAAGACGTCGTCGCACGTCGTGGAGGCGCATCGCCCGAAGCGCTCAAACCCGCCTTCGATCAGCGCCGTGGTCAATCCCATGGCACCCACCGCCCCCAGCCAGCGGGCTGGGCTGCCCCCTTCGGGCTCGAAGTGCAGATGGGGTGGCCGCTTGCCGTGAACGCTCACCCTGGGTGTCGCCGAGACGTCCTGCAACACAGCGTTGAGCGAGGCTGCCGCCTCCCGCTCATTGGTCGCGGTGAACACCTCTCGCAGCCGGGAGCGGAGGGCGCGGACCTCGTGGAGATCGCTATCGGAGAGGCGCCGGTCCCCGTCAAACCAATCGCTGCCCCAGGCGTCGATGAAGGTCCCGACGTCCTCAGGCGTCTGCAGCTTGTCGTCGCCGGTCACCACGTCGATCGAGTTGATCAGGGCCACGGCCATCTGCACCGGCTCGTCGCTGTAATGGGAGAAATCCATTTGACTCGCTACATCTCTCTGCGAGTAGTGTAATGTGTGTAATCAGTATAGCCCATTACCGAGGGACCGAACGATGGTGGCGACGAAGACACCGGCCGAATCCACGACGGGTGGTGAGCCCACCGATCCATCCTCTCCAAGTGGACTCGTCGTTGGTGCCGCCCTCGCCGCCGTCTACCTCATCTGGGGATCGACCTACCTGGCGATCCGGTTCGGTCTGGAGGGGTTCCCTCCGTTCCTATTGACCGCAATCCGCTTTCTGGTAGCGGGCGTGATCATGTACACCGTGGTGCGTCTCCGCGGGACTCCCGCTCCCAGCCGACGCCAGTGGTGGAACGCCGCCAGGGTGGGAGCACTCATGCTGGCGGGAGGAGTTGGGCTCGTCGCCATGGCCGAAGATGTCGGCGTGGGGTCCGGTCTGACGGCTACTGCGGTGGCGGTGATACCCCTGTGGGCGGCGCTGGTGAGCGGGCTGTTCGGCCGGTGGCCGCTGCGCCTGGAATGGGTGGGTCTCGTCGTCGGGTTCGTCGGCGTATTGGTGCTGGCCCAGGAAGGCGATTTCGTGTCCAACCCCGGCGGCTTGATCCTCCTGGCGATAGCGCCGATCTTGTGGTCGATCGGGTCGGTGTGGGGAACACACCTCGATCTTCCGCGGCCTGCCATGGCCACTGCCACCCAGCTGCTGGCCGGCGGAGCCGTGTTGCTGGTGCTCGGCGCGCTGCGCGGGGAGCGGATCACCGAGGTTCCGTCCGCTTCCGCCTGGCTCGCCCTCGGCTACCTGATCGTGTTCGGCTCGATCGTCGGCTACACGGCCTATGTCTATCTCCTCCGCACCGTTCGCCCGGCTCTTGCCACCAGTTATGCCTACGCCAACCCGGTGGTGGCCGTGGCGCTCGGTGTGACCCTAGGAGCCGAGGTCGTCACCGGTCCGGTTTTCATAGCCCTGCCCCTGATCTTGGCCGGGATTGGGCTTGCCGCGTTGGCGCCGTGGCGCGTTCGACGAGAGCGGGAGCCGCTCTCCCCAGTGGGCGAAAGAGGGCGGGACCCCTCCATGGACACCCCGCCTACGACGGGGCCCGAGGCTGAAGAGTACGGAGCCGACGCGGCGTGAACCACCGTCGCGGCATCAGGCCTGAGCACGACTACCGGCCGGCTGCTGAGCTAGCCACCGAGAAATACGTGGCGGTCGATCACTGCGGGGGCTCCAGCTTGATGGCGTGTCCGCCGAACTGGTGCCGCATCGCAGAGAGCAGTCGGTCGGCGTATTCGTATTCGTCTCGCGACCCGATTCGGCGCATCAGCGAGAGGGTGATGATCGGGGCGGACACGTTGGAGTCGATTGCCTCGAACACGGTCCAACGACCCTCTCCCGAATCGGGAACGTAGGGAGCGATGCCCTCCATGTCCGGGTTCTCCGCCAACACCTCGGCGGTGAGGTCGAGCAGCCAGGACCGAACCACCGAGCCATACCGCCATATCTCGGCGATCTGATGCAGGTCGAGGCCGAACTCTTCCTTTTGCGCCATGATGGCGAAGCCTTCGGCGTACGCCTCCATCAGCCCGTACTCGATGCCGTTGTGGATCATCTTCACGAAGTGGCCGGCGCCGGTGGGTCCCACATGGCCCCACCCGCGATCCTGGCCTGGCGCCAGCCATTCCAGGATCGGACGCAACCGTTCGACGACCGCTGCTTCGCCGCCGACCATCATGCTGTAGCCCTCGGTGAGGCCCCACACGCCGCCGCTGGTGCCGACATCGACGAGCTGCTGGCCCCCTTCCCGGCACGCTTCGGCACGGCGCAGCGTGTCCCGGTAGTAGGAGTTGCCGCCGTCGACGATGACGTCACCGTCATCGAGAACCGGGAGCAACGTCTCGAGGGTCTTGTCGACCGCGTCCCCGGCGGGAACCATGATCCATACCGCCCGGGGCGAATCGAGCTGACCGACCAAATCCTCAATCGACTCCGCACCGCTAGCGCCCACGGCGACCACACGTTGCACGGCGTCTGGGTCCAGGTCGAACCCAACCACGCCGTGACCGGCCTCGACGAGGCGCTCGGTCATGAAGGCGCCCATCTTTCCCAATCCGATCATCCCCAGTTCCATGCCGTCTCCTTTCGGTGCGTCGTATATGTCCGGGTACACCGCCACGGTAGATGCCGGCGCTCGGTCCGGAGCATATGCGCTGGCAAGGGCGCGCATGGGACGCGGGTAAAGCAGCGGCCGGGCCTCAGCGGAAGGGCACGGCCTACGCATCACCGCCGACGATGAGCAGGGCTGGGCTATCGCACGTCGCCGAGGGGCCCTGTGGTCGGGTCCTCGGTGCGAATCGATTCGATGAACTCGCTTTCCTCCTCGCGGACCCGCATCGCCTCGTCGAGGATGTCGTCGATCTGCCCCGCAGGGATCACGACCGCACCCGAGGAGTCGGCGAAGATGTAATCACCCAGGACGATGCCAACGCCCGACATCACCACGGGCACGTTGGCCTGGAAGGGGGTGATGGCGTCGCCGCCCCAGCGGGTGGCCTCCCCGGCGCAAAAGGTGGTGAAGTCGTAGGTAGCCAGCTCGTCGAAGTCGCGCAGCCGGCCATCGGCGAGGATCCCGGCCATCCCGTTGTTTTGGACCCGCGACATCTTGGTGCCGCCGCCCATAGACACATCGCGGTACCCGTTGCTGGCCAGCACGAGCACCTTGTTCTCGGGCGTATCGCCGACTGCCTCGTAGAACAGTTTGGCGAAGTTGTAGCGGTCCGG
>JACZST010000158.1 GCA_022574065.1 Acidobacteriota bacterium | reverse complement strand
CGTGCGACAGCACCATCGGCGTGGTCCCAGGAACCAACAGATCCTCGGCCCGACCCAGCGCGCGTAGTAGCCCGTCGAAGACGCCACCGAGCAGTTCGGGCCCCAACTCGGCCGATAGTGGCAGGCCCGTGGCAGTGACCGGGTCCCCTGGGCTCACGCCGCCGGTGTACTCGTAGACCTGAATCGTGGCCCGGCTCCCATCGAGGTCGATCACCTCTCCGGGCAGACGGCGCGTACCCACGAGTGCCACGTCGAACATCGCCGCGTTCGGCAGACCCTCGGCGACTACCAGTGGCCCCGCCACCCGCACGACCGAACCGGTGGTCGATTCACGGTCGTTGTCGGCCGTCACTCCCATAGCGCCTCCAGATCGGTCCGGAGATCCTGTAGGCATCGCTCGGCCAAGCTGGGCAAAGTCAAGTCGACCGTTCGGAAGCCGGCCCGAGCCCGCACCCCACCCCGAAGCTCTGGATCCCGCTCGAGCTCCGCGTCGGGACCCAAAGCCGTCATTGCCAGGTCGGCGAGACCATCCTCGAGGTTGGGGTAATCGGGCCGTGACCGCAGCTCGTCCACCGCGGCTAACGTCTCCGCGTGGAGGCGCTCCATCGCGACCATTCGCGCACCCAGCACGGCTCGGCGTGCCTTGCGGCGGCCCCGAGCGAGGCGATGGCCGGCCTCAGACTCGGCCGATCGAGTTCCTTCCGCTTCCGCTGAACGCGTGATGTCCTCGGCGTGCGCCAGACCCTCGGCGACGATATCTTTGGCGCGTTCCTCGGCGGCCGTTATCCGGGCCGAAGCCTCAGCCTCCGACCGGCTGAGCAACGCCTGGGCAACGACGTCGAGCGCGGATCTCAGGTCGGCAGCGTCGTCCATATCACGTCTCGTCTCGACGGAAGGAGATCGGTCAACGCTGCAGCAGTCTGTTCCGTCAGGAACACCACACTCGTGTCGGTGTCGAGGTTGGAAAACGCCTGCCGCGCCTCGTCCGGGGTCCTCGCCGAGTGCACGACAACACCGGCAAGGGAGAAGCCCTCCACGACCTCCCGTGCCCCGATGACCGCAATGGTGCTCATGTGCCCTCCGCGATCACACCCTGGCCAGGATCAACACCGCGATGATCAGGCCGTAGATGGCGATCCCCTCGGCGAGGCCCACGAAAACCATGGTGCGCCCGAACATCTCCGGCTTCTCACTAATCGCCGCAATCGAGGCGGCCCCGGTGTAGGCCACCGCGATGGCCGCACCGATCGACGAGCCTGCCACAGCGATCGAGGCGGCGAGGTATGCCTGTCCCACGGAAGCGGAGGAATCCTCCGCAGTCTGTGCAAACGCCGGAGCCACAGGACCGAAGATCGCAAGCACCAGAAAGGTCACGGCGGCAAACCCGATGACGCCGTTGAGGAACATCAGTCTTCGCATCCATCGGCGAGGATTGCGACGCAGCCCAAGAACCACGGCGAACCCAACCGGTATGGCCAGAAGTGCCAAAACCCATATCGTCATACCAACTCCTCGTCTTTGACCAACTCGACCTCGAACGGCAAGAACACTCGGCCCTCTCCCGAAAAGACCCGCGAGAACATCTCGTAATACTCCAGACGCAGCGCTTGGATCCCCGCCACGAGCGCCTCGAGGGCAATCGCCAGAGCCGTGCCGACCACGAACAGCGCGATGGCAAACGGCCAGCCCCACGCGTACTCCGCGAGGGCCACGGTGCCCGTCCAGATCACCAGGCTGAGCGCTGCATGCATCATCCCGAAAGCCGCCAAGCGAACGAAGGAAACTCCACTGCTCACGATGCGCACCGTTGTCTCAAACACGTTGACGACCGCCAGTGTCGTTCCGATGCTTCCGCCCCCGGCCCCGCTGTAGGCCCCGACGAACAGCAATGCGAGCCCGATCCCAGCGAGAACCAGGGCCGGGAGGTACCAGCCGGTGACACCGGTGAGCAACCCGACAACGACGGCAGCGATCGCGATGAACACGGACGTTCCCGCCAGGCCCGACGACGCGTACAGCGCCGTGCCAGGCCCGGTTTCCCGCCAGCGATTCACCGTTCCCAGCAGATAGCTGATCGCCAGCAGCACTGCCCCGAAGATCACCGCTGCGGCAAAGAGCACGAGTGGCTCTTCCAGAGGGTTCAGCCACAGGGGCTCGATGATCCCGGTGGGGCCGAAGAACTCTCCGTAGAGGAGCCCAAACGTCATGCCCGAGATGCCACAGGCCACCAGAAGCGGGGCCGCAGGTCGCATCGGGCGGTATTTCGCCTTGACGGCACGGGCGAAGAAGAGCCCGATCGCAACCAGAATCGCGCCGTGACCGACGTCTCCGAACATCATCCCGAACATCAGAACGAACGCCACCGCCGCGAATCCGGTCGGGTCGATGTCGGTGTAAGGAAGAACACCGTAGGCATTGAGCAACGGCCGGAACGATCCGGTCACCCGACGCGGTTGGAGGAGCGTTGGCGGATCTTCACCGGAAGGAGGCTGGAGCTTCACCACCGAGGCTCCCACCTCGGCGAGCCGGCCAGCCAACGCAGGGAGTGCAGCGTCGGGTGTCCATCCGACGAACGCCGCGATCCGACCATGTTCGACGGCCATCCCACGCCTCCGCTCCAATTCCGCCTCACCAGCCAGGAGGTCGGCTGCGCCGTCTGCCTCAAGCCGCGAGACATCGGGTACTCGGCGTTGGACACGGGGGACGGTCGCTTTCGTACCGGTTCGTTCGAGACGCGTGAGAGCCTCGGTAGCCGGTCCAGACGCAGGAGCTGGGTCGCCGACGATCTCCACGGCGCCCGACTCCGCCAAGTCGACGAGCACGTCCCTGACCGCCCATTGCGGGGCGACCACTGCAATCCGGTTCATCCGGACCGAAGCCGGAACCTCAAACGAGGGCATGACCCCTCCCCTCCGCACGAGACCGCACTGCACGGCTGAGGGCGACCTGTGTCAAGTGGGCATCAGCGAGGATGACCGCCGCGGCGCCTACCACGGTGCCCCGACCGAGCTGTTCCGTGCGGATGAGGTCGGCACCGTCTTCGGCGAGGCGCCCCCACCAGGTCTCCTCGGCTAGCCACAGTTCCTCGGTCCGGCCAACACCGGCAAAGACCCACGCCGCCGCGACGGGCAACGCCGCGATATAGCTCTCCAGATCGGTGGTGTCCCGCCACCGATCGCCTACGCCCTGAACCCGACGAAGGGACGTTTGCCGGCCGACGCCTCCGGGCAGGAATCGATCCTGAGCGAGCACCATCGCGGCAAGACCCGATCCCCACTCGCGCCGTTCGGCAACGGCCTGGTGCAGCAGCCCCGCCCAACCCAACCAAAGACCGACCAGGAGACCTTCGACCGTATCTCCCCCTGGATCACGCCATCCCGTAGCAGCCACCGCATCTCGCAACTCGGCAAGCGTGCCGGAGCGCCGGGCACGACGCCACAGCGTGGACAAACGGCCCAACTCGAATGGTCCGGGGCTCGGAGGCCCGGCATCCGCTCGCAAGGCGGCCACCGCCATGTCTTCGACATTGGCGATCTCGAACCATCCAGCGAGAGCCTGGATCACCCGAACCCCTCCCGGCGGCACCCACCCGGCGAGTATCCGCAGATGCCACAGCGCTTGAGCCCCGACGGCGTGCTGCACGACCTCGAGGTTCGGCCCGGCGCGAGCGGCGCGCTCGTAGGTCGTGCCGGCCAGCATCGCAAGCGCATCGTCGATGCCATGGCAAGCGGCGAGGCGTTCCGCCCCCGACGATCCCAACTGATATCTCGCCAGTCCTCGGCCCCGAACCGCGCCCGCGATCCAGTCGCCGCTCACGACGACCCTCCGCTGTACGACTCGATACAGGTGATGACTCGCGAGACAAGTGTCGGCAACGCGGCATCGGCCCTCACCTGGACCCGCTCGGCTTCGTCCCGAGCGGCTGCCTGCGCCGCATCGATTTCAGCGTCAATCTCGCGAGTGTGGGCCGAGGCGGCACGTGATCGAGCTTCCGACGCCCCGTCCTCGGCTGCCGCGACCGCAGCGGCAGCTTGCCGCTCGGCATCAACGACGACCGCCTCGGCCTGAGCTTCGGCGGCATCGTTCAACGCGGACCCTTCCCGCTCGACCTCGTCCATGGCGGCAAGGAGCGAGGCGAGCTCGACCCCGAGCCGGGAGGCGACGTCGGTCGGCGGCGCCACGCGACCCGTAGCCGGGCCCGGAGGGGCCAGAACGGTCCGGAATCGCTCAAGAAAGTCGCTCGGCGGTCTGATGATACCTCCACCCTATTCTCTCTCTCTTGCACCACTCGCACATCCGCCGAAAGACCCTTTTCGACCTGGGCTCCGTGTCACGCCTTCTAAGCTCGAAACCGATGCCGCGCCATCTGCACCACGGCCGACGAGGCAAGGCCCTTGTCTAGCGATCGACATCGACCCGTTCGAATTGGGTAACGACCACTTCGGGACGCGTTTCGACGATGGATGGAACTTTGGTGACACCCGTGTGACCCGACCCCAGGTGGAAGCCATCGAGGGTATCCGTAGCCTCACCGGGACACCGGTGTTTCGGTGGCTTGGCTGGTCGATCGGTGACACCATGCATTTCCAGATCGACTGTCGCCCTTCGGACCTGGCGGCCGGCATCGACTGGAGTACGGTCCCGAGTGGAGGAGAAGACGAGTTGAAACTTGCCTCACGCGGCGATGTGGGAGACCACGTCGCCACCTACATGGAGCTACTCCACCGGCGCGGGTTCACCCCGGCGCGCAGTCGCGAAGCCGACGGACGATGGGACGGGAACTATGGCCCGGGTATGGCCAAAGCAGTAGGCGCATTCATCGCCGCCAACGGCGGACCCGACACTTTCCCCGGCGAGGGTCCAGACACCATTGGCCCCATCATGCGAGCCGCCCTGATCTCTAACACACCCTGACCGAAAGCTGCGGGCGGCTCACACTGCCCTGTCGTTGCGTAGGTTGGGTTGACGCTATCGGCGAAGGAGGGCGGCCGTGTTCTTCAAGGTCCGGCGCGGTCGTATCGATCAGGCGACCCCAACCGTTATCAGGAAGGCATCGTTCGCAGCGAACCATCTTGAGGTGCGCAT
>JACZST010000157.1 GCA_022574065.1 Acidobacteriota bacterium | reverse complement strand
TGGGCGTGGCCCAGTGGCTCTTCCTCCGGCAGCATTTCGCGGAGGCCGGTTGGTGGATCCCGGCCAGCATCGCAGGCTGGACTGTAGGTGCGGTCGCCGGCTTGAACATCGTAGGCGATTGCACAGAGTTCGGTCGATGTTTCGTCGGCTGGGCTTCATTCGGGGCGATAATCGGCGCGGTGACCGGGCTCATGCTGCTCTGGTTGATGTCGCGTCCCATTCGCCAGCCCACGCAGTCAGGGGCCGACACCCAACTAGCGGGGAAAGAAACCAAGTCTTCGACTTAGGCAGGAGCGCCGACCTAACGCCCCTGGTCAGCTACCCGTTCGATCATCACCGCGAACGAAGACGTCGCCTTTGGTGCTATGCCTCCGAAAGGCAGCGACACCAGCCAGATCAGGGGCCTAGCCCACACGAAGCGGAACGTTGGCCTGACTGTGAGCGTCACGTCCACGGAACCATCTGCGAGCACACATCACCTGATCTGTGCCATAACGAGCGCGGCGGCAGGGCGCGCTAGATCGGCACCTAGGTGTGCGGCCCGCAGCAGGTGGGGGTCAGACTGATGCGGTGATGTCGCCGGAATCCTCGCGCGCCTTGGCGTCGTCGGAGTCGGGCTCCTGTCCTTCGCGGCCGCTATCCGTCGGTGCACCCACAGATGGTTCCTCCTCGTCGCGAAGCGCACCCCGCTCTCGCATCTTGGAGACAACCTTGTCGGCGATCTCGGCACGCTTTTCACCGGGCACCCGCTTTGGCAGCCGCGACTCGAGCTTGTCGCGTACCTCGGACTCGGTGAGGCCCTGCCACCTGGCCTTCTCGGCCGCAACGAGCTTCGCTAGGACCGCTATGGCGCCAACGATCAGGGCAAGCATCACGAGCTTCTTCACGACTGCTCCTCTCACGCCGTGCCGACACAGTGTATGGCGCTTCGACACCGCCCAGACCACGAAGATGACCTCCTGTCATCGTCAAGCAGTGAGCCCCCCACAAGGAGAAGGGGTTCGCAACGTCGACAGCGCACCGATCACACGGTATGGGCGATATCGCCCACTTCGCCGAGTGCGCTAGAACGGCACTTCGGCGCTCGTTCAAGCGAGTCTCACCGTCACGCAGCGTGGCCGTGACGAAATGCGTGATTGGGTCTGGTTTTGTTAGGGCTGTACGAGGCGAGGAACGACCGTTCTGCGACTTCGGTCGAGTCTGATGTGCACGCGATGTGCACGCGGGAGCATTCGGCGGGTATCTGCCCTTCTCAGGAATGAGAGAAACCCCTTGTACCGCAAGGGGTTTCTCCGGTGGGCCTGCCTGGATTTGAACCAGGGACCTCATCCTTATCAGGGATGCGCTCTAACCAGGCTGAGCTACAGGCCCGAAGGACGGGAACGATAGCAAGCGGCGCCTCCACCGACACTGCGACTACAGACCTAGGATCTTCGCCTTTTTGGCGGCGAATTCTTCGTCGGTGAGTACCCCGGCCTTGTTGAGATCGGCGAGTTTCTGCAGTTCGTCCATATAGCCGGCGCCACCTGTCGCTGCAGCCGGGGTTGTTGCGCCTCCGGACGCCGCGATCTCCTTGTCGGCACCGGTGACTTGTTGTTTGTCAATACCGAGTTGGTCCATCGCCTGCGCCAGCTCTTCGTCTGTGAGTTCTTCGGGGTCTGTCCCGGTATGTTCCTTGACCCGGTCGGCGTCTTTGGTTGTCATCTTGTAGGTACCAAAGGCGACCAGACCGCCAACGAGTAGGATCCTCCGCCTCCGGCGCCGCCGCCGAGTCCGACGGACCCTCCTGGCACCTCCTCCTCCCCTACGTGGCACTGCACTCTCCTTTTTCGCCTGCAGTGCCAGGCTACCAGGCAGCGACGGAGGGACCCCGAGGAGGCGGAGTGAGAGGAGTCATCGACGTGGTCCAGGTCAAAGCCGCCGCCTCTCCCAACCCCAGCGACCATCCCCAGCGAGAGCAGCCTCCGCCGCTTTGGATCTCGATTGTCAACCGGTCTCCCGCCTCGACCTGCAGTGGCTCCGGTAAGGGAAGAAACCCCTGGTTCCAGCTCGGCGTGGCCGTCGGGGGCTGGTTGCTCATGGAGATACCCGGCGCGATTTCGGCAACGAACCAGCAGCCGATCCCGTGAACGAGAGCGTCCCGGCGCGCGTTGACGGTGATCGATCCTGCGACGTCCTGTTGCTCGATTGCGGCCAGGTCGACGCTGGTCACGATCGCCGGCTCGGTGACCACCGAGACCGGGGAGAGGTCGGTCCATAGGATGCTGTGGCTGGCGAGGTCGCTCAGCGTCGAGAAGTCCAGCTCGTGAACCGGCCGCCGGAGACGAGCGATCTCGGCGTAATCGTTACGGCTCTCCACGGCTGCTGCGACCAGCGAGATGCGCTCAGGGACGATGGTTCCATCCGGCTTCAGCAGACGTTTCGTTGCGTCTAGCACCCAGGTCAGGATGCCCTCCTCGAAGCCGATGTTGCCGATGGTCTCGGTGACGAGCACGTCTGCGAGTTCGGGGAGCTTTGCTTCGGTCGACCAGTCGTTGATGATCGTCACGCGATTGTCGACGCCGTTGCGCCTGGCGATGTCGCGGGCGACCTCGGCCATCGGCCCATGTTCGATCGCATAGACCCGGCTCGCTCCGGCAATGACGGCGAACATGGACAAGATTCCGGTGCCTGTACCGAGGTCGACTACGACATCGCCGGGCCGGATCTGCTGGAGGAGGGCTCGAAGGAAGCTGGTAGTCCGGACCTCATCGACCAGCAGCGAATGGTGAAAGTCGAACAGTTCTGCCGGGAGGTCGTCGTACACGGGCGGAGTGTGACAGCGCGCCCGATCTGGCGCAATGTGGATATGGACCAGCATGCGTGCGCTCTCGCCGGTACCCTCGCGTGGTCACAGCAGGGAGGAATTGTGCGCGAGTGGGTGTTGCTAGGCCACGTGCTGTTCGCCATCATCTGGATGGGCGGATCGGTGTACGTCGAAGCACTCACCGCCAACGCCAAGCGTCGCTCGGATCCGATCGCACTCGGCGTGCTGTTTCGAGACACCAGCGCGATGAATCAGCGCCTGTTCTCTGTCACATCCAGTCTCACGATCGCGTTCGGGTTCTGGCTGATCTTCATCAGGCCCAGTTTCCGCTTCGAGATGCTGTGGATCGTCGTCAGCATCCTGCTGGTGGGCGCCTCGGTGACGACGGATCTGTTCTATGCCGCACCCCGTTCCAGGGAAGCTCTGGACATCATTTACGACAAGGGCGCGGCCGATCCCGACGCCGCAGTCTTGATCGACCAGGTGATCACGGCCGGCCGCCTCCGCTCCGCGGTACTTCTGATCGTGCTGTTCCTCATGATCTTCAAGCCGGCGTTCTGACCGGCCAAAGCGGGGCCTCCGGTAGGATTCTGCTCGTCGCGGGGACGTAGCTCAGCTGGGAGAGCGCCTGGTTTGCATCCAGGAGGTCGTCGGTTCGAGTCCGATCGTCTCCACAGACAAGAAACCTATGGCCTGCAAGGCTTTAGAGCGATCGCTATTTGCGGCGAGTGGCTGCAGTGGACCATCTGCTCAGCCGTAGCGGCTGCGTGGTATCAGGGTCCGCGGGTTCCAAGGGTCGGCGAGGACGTTCAGCCATATCTTGACGCGTCGCCCCAGCGGCTCCCGGCGTTGGCAGCCAGCCATTCGGGATTATGTGAGCCTGCTTCGGATGGACCGATTGTCGGATTTGCGCCACTTCGGGGGTGCCGATGGAATAGGGTCGAGTGTCTTGCTGCTGTGGGTTTTGTGATCGATGCGAGGTCGTGGACCTGGTGGGTCGGACTGATCGTGGTGGTCTCCGCCTGCTCGGGGACAACGGCTGCCACGACATCGTTCTCGACAACGGCCACGACATCGTCCTCGACAACGGCGACGACAGCGCCCTCGTCCACTACGACGGTGACAGCGTCCTCTGCGACGACCACCACAACGACGCTCCAGTTGCGCGAGGTTGATGCGGCGCTGGTTGGTGATACCGGTGGGGATTGGACCCTGTTCCCGGATAGCGGCAACGGTGGATACGACGTCTCGCTGTACGACTTGACGCTGGTTCTCTCAGATGATCTGACTGCGTTGGAAGGGGTGGTGTCGATCACTGCGGCGGCGACGCAGGATCTGCAGCGGTTTTCCTTGGACGCTCGCGATCTGATGGTGGCGTCGGTCTCGGTTGATGGACAGAGTGTCGAGTTTGTCACTGCGGGACCGGAGCTCATCGTGACCCTCGATGCGCCGCTCACATCCGGTGACGAGTTCACCGTCACCGTGGACTATGCAGCCGAACCGGCGCCGTACCGTCCGGAAGGTGTCCCGTTCTCGATGGGGTGGGACGTAGTACCCGGCCGGCGGCTGCTGGTCCACGGGTTCCCCGGTGCCGCCGCCACCTGGACGCCAGTCAACCAAGTCATCTACGACCCGGCAAGATTCATCGTTCGGATCGACGCGCCCGACGGATTCACCGCAACTGCGAGCGGCCTCCCCATCGATGACGAAGAGTTCTCTGTTTGGGACACCCAACGAGAGGTCAGCGGTGGAACCTTCACCGTCTCTGAGCATGAACTCTCGGAAATCGAGTGGAACGGGATTCCGATCGAGTTCGCGCTGACCCCGAACACCACGGTCCGCGACGCCTGGGAGGCGGACGTCCCGGAGATGCTCGACTTCCTCGAAACCCTCTTTGGGCCCTTCCCCTACGAGAGGCTCGGATTGTCGGCGATCAACGGAAAGCAATTCGCCCTGGCCGCTCCGATGCGGATTCTGATACCGGAATCAATGCCGAGGCCGGTTCTCCTCCACGAGCTGGCTCACCAGTGGGCCGGAGTGGCAGTCACCACCAAGAACGAGGCGAGCGGATGGCTCTTTGAAGGGCTCGCCACCTACACCGAATCGCTCTTCGCAGAGCACGAAGGACGCGACCCTGGGGTCACCTCGAACCTCCTCTCATCGGGCGTCCCCGACTCCACCAGGCCCCTCGACCAGGTCGATTCGATCGACGACATCCTCGATAGCGTCACGTACCAGCGTGGAGCCCTGCTCTACCACGCCCTGAGACTCGAAATCGGAGACGAGGCGTTCTTCACCACATTCAGAGAGTTCATCCAGCGCAACCTCCACGGAACAGCAGA
>JACZST010000156.1 GCA_022574065.1 Acidobacteriota bacterium | reverse complement strand
GCAGGTTAAGCAGTTCCTGTTCGAATCGGCCCAGCGCAGCGACGGCGATTGGCGCGCCGCCGGAGCGCTTATGCCCGCCGCACAGGACGGCGCCTCCCGCATGGTCCCCGTGGCCGCCGAGCAGGACAGCATCACTGTCCTGGTGGCCGGAGGCGCGGCCGGAGCCTTTTCGAGTATAATCCCGCTGTGGGGCGGTGGCTCAGGCTCCCGCTCGGTTTCCAGGCGAGTTGAAGCCTGACCGATTCGTGGGCCCGGTTCAAGAGCTGGAGGTTCGAATATGACGACAGCGACCAGGTTAGCGGTACTGGACCCCACGGTGGAGCCGATTCCGGCGCACGCCATCGTGGCCCAGCGGCCGACGACGCTGAGCGGCAAGACGATCGGCCTTCTGGCCAACGGCAAGAGAAACTCCGAAGAGATTCTTGAGGCCGTCTACGAGGTCCTCTCGGACAGCTACGAGTTCTCGGGAACGGTCATCCGCAACAAGGGCAACGCATCGAGGCCCTGCCCCGCACCGATAATCGAGGAGATGGCCGACCAGTGCGACGTGGTGATCACCGCGTCGGGCGATTGAGGCTCCTGCTCGTCGTGCAGTGTGCACGACGGAATCACCTTCGAGCGCAAGGGTGTCCCAACCGCGGTGATCTGCACCGAACCGTTTGTCAGCAGCGCCGACGCCATGGCCAAGCTGGGCGGTATCCCAGACTACCCGTACGTGGTGCTTCCCCACCCGCTGGGCAGCCTGGACGAGACGGGAATTCGGGCACGGGCCACCCAGGCGGCGCCCGACGTGCTCAGGATACTGCTGGCCAGGAGCTAGCGCCTTCAGTCGGGCCCGCATTCGGGTAGCGCAGATATACAAAAGAGGCGGCGAATCGCCGCCTCTTTTTGCTTGCCAAGGAGGCAGGGTCAGCTCGTCAAGATAGCTTGACGTTCACGCTCCGCTTTTTGCCAATGTCGCGGCATCCGCTTTTCGTCTTGCTTGCTCCATGTCGCGCAGCATGTTGAACGATGCTTTGCGAGCGGGGTTGGGTCTTGCCCCCCGAGCCTCGTTCGGCAGCGCCCGAATCCACATGGCGGCCTCCCATCAGCCGGTCGGGCTCGGAGCCTACGCTGTGAGGTCCGGGCCAGGTCAGCGATCACTCAATCTGAGCGAGAACGCCCATCGCCTTCGAACATGCCCTGTCACCGCATGAAATGTCCGCCTGCGCTTGTGGAGAGGCTCTGAGAGACGACGACGCTGCGAATCTCTTCATCTCCCCTGGGTCTCCTATGGGTCCGATAAACGTGTATTCCGCCCCGAGCTGCTCCGCGCTGCCACGACAGTGCGATCAAGCGGCCTCACACGGGTCCACATCGCCGGGGCGATGCGCCTTCCGACGTGGTTCGCGATCGGCAACGCGTTCGGTGAAACTGCCGGATTCGACGTAGAGGCGTTCCAGGGCAGCGAGCTCTGGGCGTCGAACGGGGAGACGAGCGAGTTCGAGCTTCGATCGGACGAGGAGGTGATCAGCACCGACGGTGATGAGCTCGCCATTGTTGTTTCGATTGCGACGAACATCGAGAGCGACGCTCGCGAGCACATCGCCCGGATTCCGGGAGTGGGGACGGTCGTCTATTTGCAGCCCCAGGGTGGTCCGAGTCGCGATGTTGTACCTCACCACGAATCAGCCAGAGGCCTCGCCGTGGCCATTCGTAACACCGCTCGGGAGTTGGTGCAGACCCACAAGCCAGCACGGATCCATCTGTTCCTCGCGATGCCAAGCGCGGCCGCAATGCTCCTCGGTCATCTATGGGACCGGATAGGGGAGACCCAGCTGTATACCGATCTCGCACCTGGATACACCCCGGCTTACCTAATCCCCAACTAGATCGCTGAGACGGGCCGGCAACGGAACGTACACATTGACAGGATTAACACCGTTTGAGCGCCAAAGGGTGACCTGGCGGTTCTTAGTAGAACCTCGCTCGGATTGAGACTTGGAGAGTGACGCTTGCTGGGTCACACTGAGATTCATGACCGACGATCTAATGCGGATTCTTCGCCAGGAAGACGTTCGGGCCAGCGCCGCCCGTAAAGGAGAAGAGGCTTGGACCGTCGTCTCCTGTTGCCGGATTCGACGGAGTGTGGCCGGATCACAGGCCTGTGGAGAAACAGCCACCGAAGTGCCCGAGTCGATGTCGGCGGCGAGCGCGAGATTGTCGCATTCGGGTGCATTTGGGTTGGCCCCCTAGGTGCGGGGACCCGGCGACCTCCCGCCACCGTCGTAGGTGAAACGAATTGAGAGGACGAGATCATGAAACTCAGATACGGGATAGTCGGCGCGGTGCTCATCTTGGGCTTAGCCGCGGGTGGGATAGCCACCGTCATCGGCGGCGGCGAGAGCGAGGTTGAACCGGGAGTCGGCAACCTGTCGGGAGTGTATGCAGCGGCGATCGAACTGGTATCGGTGGAATCCGGCATAGGTGGAAAAGAACTCATCTATGTTGCTGGGCCGT
Organism: Acidobacteriota bacterium; assembly: GCA_022574065.1. Lineage (GTDB taxonomy): Bacteria > Actinomycetota > Acidimicrobiia > Spongiisociales > UBA5794 > JACZST01. The sequence continues at coordinate 2,653 of JACZST010000156.1, read as the reverse complement.
CACTGGAGTTGTGGGACCAATGGTGCAACGTCAACACAGACGAGCCCGGTGAAGAGCCTCAAGTCGATTTCCCGGGTTGTGATGTCCTTAAGACCGCTGACTTCGACTTGCCTGCCCGATACGAGCTCGGCAGCTCGGAAGCGAACGAGATCGAGGCCGCCTTGTCTCACGCGGAAGTTTCTTTCATTGAGGATCGTCACAGTGTGATCGAGCCCTTCGAGGAAGGGATGATGATCGCACCGATCCGAAACGGCGCTGGTCTGGTCACCTTCGGCGTGCCGATCCAAACAGACGGCAAGGTGTACATGCCTGTCGATACGCACGGGGCCGGATTCTTCTTGGAACTCACGCCATCAGACACCGGCTGGAAAGTCACACCCTTAGCCGGGTACATCGTTTAGGTAGCGCATAAGTGCCGTTATGTGCGGGTGGCGGGACTCGTGCCGACCTTGTTGTCTGACATATGATGGCGCGGAATGTAAGGGTGGTGCTGATGAGAGACGACGCAGGGCATTCGTGGTTCACTGTCGACCACTGGGGAGACCCGAGCGGCAGCTTCCCGATGGCTCCGGAGGAAGTCGTCGAAGCGGCGGGGGATTCTCGGCGGCAGGCTCACACGATGATTGCCGCGTGCGACACCGAGATGCGCGGCAACTGCCGAGTTCAAGGCCGATGCCACCGCGTACGTTGAGGAGATGCCGAGGACCGACGCCTAAAGCCTGCGTTCGATCCGGCGGACTAACCCTGGTCCGTTCCCTTCTTCACCGCGATGCAGGTCTTCGCACACCAGAGCCCCACCCAGCCTCAGAGGGCCGCTTCCTGAGGCGTACGCGTCGCCGATTGACTCAGGTGTCGACCTTGCCCGTCTCTCTCTCGATCCGCCACCTGTTCCACGGAAAGAAGCCTTCGATATCTACTTCGAGCGTCCAACCGAGCACGACCCTCACCAGTACCGCACGCCGAGTACGAAGCTCGCCTCGAGGGTCCGATCAACAACGACCGTGAGCACGATGTCAGCAGCAACCAGAATCTCAAGGCCGACGATAAGCGCCCTTGCGAGGTCACGCCGAAATTCGAAGTAGGTGTTGGCGAGAAACTTGAAGTTGGTTAGCGCCGCCGCATACCCATCGCCGAGGTCTGGGAGCATCGCCGCTGCGGTGGCGTCCTTGATCACCGTCACCTCGAAACCCTGCTCCAACATTTCGCGCAGGTGCGCCTCGGTGCACAGGTTGGCCGACATGCCGCACAGGTACACCGAGTCGATGCCCCGCTTTCTCAGCTGGAGCAACAGGTCGTTGTTTTCCGGGCCGTAGACCTTGTGTGGGTTGGCTACCACCGTCTCGCCGTCGTGGATGTACGGCTTGTACTGATCCAGGAAGTCGGCACCGGAGCCTTCGAACCCGGTCAGGTCGAGCGGGTCCGGTCGATCGTACATGCCGACGTCGTGCATCGCCTTTTCTATCGTCCCTGCGAACTTCCAATCGTGGTCCCACGGGTAGTAGTAGTGGGGCGAGATGAACACGGCGGAGCCGGGGCGGAGACCCGCTCGACGGTGCCAGTGGCGACGTCGTAGACGAGTCGCGACATGATGAGCGTGCCGGGGAGGCCTCGGGTGACACCTTCGGCGCGATCGCCACCGATGGAAGTCCTCACGACGGTCTCCCGTCAGGCAATGTACCGGCCGACGAAGTGCGCGGTGCTGGCTTGATCAACAAAGCGGAGTCCAACGATGCGATCAGATTCGACCAACCAACTGACCTGGTAGCACCCCGTGTAGCTGGGTGGCCAAAAGGAGCAGAAGAGCGACCCTTCGACGTACCAGGTGCCCTCGGACGGGCGGCCGTGCTCGGTATAGGTGGTCGTACCGTCAGAGTTGAACACTTGTAATGCACCGTCATCGAACCGGAACCTGCCAGCGGTGAGTGCGACCGGGATGTGTTCTGGCTCAACCAGCTCGCCGTTCTCAGCGTCGATTTCTTCGAGGGTCGATGCCATCTGGAGACAATAACGGATCGACCCTAGAGCCGGTTGTGTCGACCGCTGTCGGCGACGCGCACTGATCCGGTTCGGTCGGGAACGAACATGTGCTCTGAGGTCACGTGTATAGCTCGGCGGATCGCCGAGTTGGATGATTCCGCCGACCAGGATGCGACAGATCGACCCGGTGGGGCGGCTGAGCACCCGGGCCGCGCCGGTGCCGATTTCGTCATCGAGCACCGGCATCGCGCAGCCACGTGCACGACTTCGAGTTCGACCTCACCAATAGTGATGCGCACTAGTGCGAGGCGTACGTCAGGTGGCCGGGGGCAACTTTCGACACGAATATGCGTACGGCCCCCTGTCCTGTGAGCTCCGCCGGGATCCAGAGCTTGCGGCGCTCGCCCTCCACCATCCCCTGCAGCCCCTCGGCGAAGCCCGGGCTCAGGTCACGAACGACGAAGACAGCAGCAGGCGCATCGCGGGTGGTGGGTCTTCGGATACGGTTGGGCACGACGCGCCCACTGCTGTCACGGGTTGTGTAACGGACGCGCACGCGATCGTGCGGCGTCGGATGAGTCTTGCCGGTGCCGGGGACCAGCACCTGCCAGCGCAGACCGCTTTCACTACGCTCCGCGCTGTCGGGGGGCGCCTCGGCGTTATCGGGCGTCGGCGC
>JACZST010000155.1 GCA_022574065.1 Acidobacteriota bacterium | reverse complement strand
CATGGTTTTGACGTCCGGCGGGTGCCCACGTCGTCGCCATCTACGGCCGAGACGAAGGCCAGAAGATCGCTGCCCAAGCCATGCTCCTGCTGGGCGAGGACGAGGTCGCAGATATTGTGCCACGTGAAAGCGGTGCCGCGCCCGCACCGGTCCTGGCGGGAGCGAATGGCTTTCCCGACCCTGGCCGAAACGGGATGACGCCGGCAGCGCACCGCGACCCCGCAGCGCCGGCGTCGAGGCGCTTGTTCAGCTCCTCGAGGAGTCGGGCGTCGGTCTTCTTTGGCACAGAGCCGCTCAGGACCACCTGACCTTCGACACGTCGGCGCTGGCGGCACCCGGCTCCGTCCACAGGATCCGACCAAGGATGTGTCGTTTTTGATCTCGTTTTCGATGAGGTCATCGAGCCGTACGAAGGTGGCCATGATGTCGCAGCGGCTATGATGCCGATCGCCTGACCGTCGGCGTCAACTACGGGGAGCCGTTTCACTCCCTCGGTTACATGCTCTGCCGACTCGATAGCCTTGACCCGCGTCTCGAGCAACATCCCGTTGCTGATCTTTGCCACGGTGTGGCGTCTGATTGTCGCCTCGATGTCCTTTGGGTTGCCTGAGGGAGGGGACGAGGGTTGAGTGCCGGGAGAAGGCGAAGAGAGATGATGCGCGCCGCCAATCGATCGACGATCACCCCGGACGTCCCGACGCCTTCTGACGCCCTGCTCAGGAGTCGTCCCGCGGCCGTGATCGTCGCCGCATTGGCGGTCGGGCTCGCCCTCATGGCTGCGTTGGCTCCAACGTGGCTTCTCGAGATCGATCGTCCGGTTTCGGAATGGATACGCGACCTAGGGGCCCACGGCGTCTTCACCCTGGTCACTCAACTTGGGTCGATCGGTGTGCCCCTGGTGTTCGGCGTGGTAGCGGCGACGGTCCTGTGGCGTCGGTGTCGGCCGCTTGCCTACACGGTTCCGGTCGTGCTCGCCTTCGGCATAGCCATCGACCTCGTCATCAAGCTGGTGGTCGATCGTCCGCGTCCTCTGGATCCCGTGGTCGGGACCGGTTTCGGATCGTTTCCGAGCGGTCACGTCGTCATCACGGTCATGGTTCTCGGGCTGCTTGTCCCGACTGTGCTGATCGTCGCGGAGCGGCGAATATGGTTCAGGGCCGCGGTCGGGCTTCTGCTGGTCGCGGTCCCGCTCGTCGCGTTGAGCAGAGTCAACCTGGGAGCCCACTGGCCATCGGATGTCGTTGTCAGCGTCTTCATCGGGGCTGCGATCTTGCTCGTCGCCGAGTACATCGCGGGATCGGTATTGGTCCATCGCGATGGCATGGAGTGTGCGCTCCACCGGGCCGGCGCCGACGGTGACTCAGCCCTCGTCCGGAGCGATCCCGATCGGAGTTCGGGAGAGGAAGCGCCTCGCCCACGGGGGTAAATCGGGATGCCGCAGCCCGAAGTAGGTGAGGAGCACGCCGACCGAGATCAGGCCTACTACGGCGACCATGGAGAGGGCCCACGCCCAGGCGACGTCTTCGACCCACCCGTCGTCGACCGGGTTGATGTAGTTCCAGAACGACCCGATCAGTCCGTAGATGCCGATACCGACAAAGAGTGCGCCCGCGACCAGATACGTTCTCCGCTTCCGTAACCCGCGTGCCGGGTCGGTGGTGTGCGTCAGGTGGATCGAGCTCAGCACGTCATCGGCGATGTAGCCGGCGATGAGATCCCGTTCTCTGCGTTGCCCTTTGGTCCCGCGGAGGCGGGCGATGCCGTCGCTGATGAGGATGCCCAGCGACAGGAGGACGCCTGCGCCCATGATCCCCGGCACGAAGACGTTGGTGCCCTTTTCGGTGTCGTCGATCCACGTGGTGTGGCGGGGGAGTGGGATCATGCTGCCACCTCCAGGTTCTCGCCGCGGTGTAGGAGGATTCGGCCGGCCGTCCCGTCGACGGTGACCTCCTCTCCGTCGACGAGCAAGCCGGTGATGCCCTCGATGTTCAACACTGCGGGCAGTCCTAGCTCCCTGGCAACGATCGCAGCGTGCGACAGCGGGCCGCCCTCCTCGACGATGAGGGCACCTGCGGTCAGGAACAGCGGAGTCCAAGACGGGTCCGTAGCCCTGGCGACAAGTATGTCACCAGGCTCCAGGCTGGGAGTGGTTGCGATGTCGGTGATGATCCGCACTCGCCCCCGATACAGGCCGGGGCTCGCCGCCCAGCCGGTGACGATGTCTCCGTCGGCGGCAACTGCGACCTCGACGCGATCCGGTCGGCCGGAGAAGAGCCTCGGCAAGGGTCCAACAAGCCTCGCGGTCTCCAGGGCCCGGCGCCGACGGTCGAGGACGGCCCGGCTGATCGGGGCGCCGAACGCTTCCTCGACGCGTAGGGCGAGCGCAACGACGTCGCCGAGCGGCGGTCCGTCTTCTTGTTCGGGGATCGGGCCGGATCGTGGTATCACCAGCGCTTCCGGGGTAACGGCCCCCGATACGAGTCCCTCCGCGAGGCCCGGGACGTGTTCGATCCTGAGGTGATCGGCTTCCCCTCCGGGATCGATGGTGAACAACACACCGGCGTGTTCGGCCTCGACGAGGCGCATCACGACAACTGCCATGGCGACGTCGTGTCCGATACCCCGATGCTCCCGGTAGGCGAGGGGTGCAGGGTGCCATAGTGAAGCCCACACCAGGCGCACCGAGCGCAGCACCGAGGCATCGTCCTCGATCTCCAGGAAGCTGGCGTACTGACCGGCGAAGGAGGCGGCATCTTGGTCCTCGGCCGTTGCTGAGGACCGCACCGCAAGCCTTCCATCGTCGCCCCGGATCGTGCGGGCGAGGTCGAGGATGGCATTCTCCAGATCGGGCGCCATGGGAGTTGCCAGGAACCGTTCATCCACCGCCGCAGCCACCTCGCTCATCCGTGACGGTTCCGGGACGCCAGCGGAGATGAGATCATCGAGCCAGACTTCGAGGTCCGACTCGGACACGAACCGACGGTAAGCGCTGGTGGTGATGACACCGGTGGCGGGGGTCGGGATGTCGATTGCGATCAACCGATCGAGCGCGGCACCCTTTCCTCCCGCTACCGAGGTCGGTGTACCCGTACCGTCGAGAACGACACAGACACTCTCGTCATCGTCATCCGAGGTGGCCGTGGAGGCCCTTGCCCGCGTCTCGCGAGAACCCCTCGCGTTGTGGGTGCGGTCATCTGTTTCGAGGAGCGCAGTGTGACCCTCGGTGGGGGCGACCCGTCTGCGGTGACCGGCCACCGCACGGTCGAGGGTGACCTCGACGGTTTGCCCGGTGCGGTTGCTGTAATCGGTGACCCAGTGGTTCAGGTCCTTGCGCAGGGTCACGGTGGGCCGAGTCCGTCGGGTGCGGGCGATGAGGAACGTGACGAGACCGAGAGCGATCAGGAAAACTGCGAAGTGGTCCCATTCGCCACCGATAATCGAATCGACGAGTCCGGCGATGAGCACGAGCGCGATGACGCTGGCGATCAGCGCCGCTGGTATCAAACGGGCCATGACGGTTCCTTCCTCACTGCCGTAGATAACAAGGCCGTCTCTGCCACGATTCCAAGACTGGACGGAAACCCGACAATCCGCCTCATGACCAGCACCGCCAAGCGGCTACGCAGAGCAAGGCGAATCACCGTTGATCAGCGAAGCCGGACGGGCCGTCCTTCGCCATGCCCGAGGAGAGTACGAGCCGAGTCCGAGGTGACCCCGTTGGCAAGCTCCTGCCGGGATTGTCCAGCGCCTCCTCGGGGTGGGCGGCAACCGAGGGGTCGTGGCGCTCCTTCAACAGCCTGAGTGAGACGGCCCTGCCCACACCTCGCGAGACGCCGGCAAGAATTGCGACCGGCCGATCGGTGTCTCTTGCCATCATCGACTCCTTCTCAATCAAGCCATGGCCGGCTCGGAGATCTCGTCTCCGGAGTCGTCGACCGCTGGTTGCTCTGTTGCCTGTTCGGTTCTCATGTGTCGAGGGATCAGCGTGAATGCGATGGCGACCGCGGTTGCGAGAACGGCAGCCGATATCCAGAAGCCGTAGCCCTTGTCGTCGAACCTCTTGAACCAGGTCTCCATGCGGGGCTTCCCGCGTGCGGAGAGCGAGCGACGCCGGACCCAGAAGGCGTTCCAGTAGTCGGGGTTAGGCTTGATGACCTGCAGGTGGATGGTGTCGATGCGGGGCCGCTCCGGGCGCAGGCGGTGAAGAACCCGCCCCACACGGGGTTCGACGCGCTGAACCTGGCAACGTGGGCCACCACGCACCTGCGACTCGACGCGAAGGGCCGCTACCGGGCGCAGCGCAGGGTCGCGAAGATGGCCACCGACGGGACGATTCACGCGATGATCTGCCCGGCCTCGTTCATGACCACCGATGCGTTCGCCGTGATGTAGGCGACGATGCCGGTGAGCGCGAGCCCCGAAGCCATGTAGTTGTAGACCTGCAGCATGTACTGGCGCAGGCCCTCATCGATGACGGCGCGGTCCGCCGCGGTCCCGGTCAGGATCCGCCGTTCGGTTCCAAAAGCCATGTCGTCCCTCGTGAAAGGCGTGGTGAAAGCTGGCCCTAGTATGGGGATTCGCCGCCGGGAATCAATAGAACTCGCCCCAACCCCTTGTGATTCAAGGCTATTCGTTACGCAGCCACGGTGCCGCCTTGTGCCCGAGCGCGCGCCACGTGCCCCCGAGGAATCCGTACTCGATCAGATAGCCGGCGAGCACGTCGCGGCGCCTGGCGCCCAGCACCTTCAGCACCACCGCCTCGTACACCCGGCGCCGGTGGCCGGCGGCGACGGCGCCGCCCAGCACCAATGCACCGGCGAGCACCGTGATCGCCGCCATCACGGCTACCGCGGCGGCGACGCGGTCGAGGATCTCGCTCACCGTCTGCAGCACCTCGCGCACGCGAATCGCGCTGACATTGGCGAAGCGGTCCGCCACCATGCGCTCCACCGCCGCCTCGGCATCCGGCGCCGCGTGCACGGTGGCGATGTGGGTCTGGGGCGCCTTCTCGATCACGCCGGGCGACAGGATGATGACGAAGTTCAGCCTGAGCGAGCGCCATTCGACATCGCGCAGATTGGCGATGGTCGCGGTGATCGGCCGCCCCAGGATGTCGAGGGTGAGGGTGTCGCCGACGCCGATGCCGAAGCCCTTTGC
>JACZST010000154.1 GCA_022574065.1 Acidobacteriota bacterium | reverse complement strand
CGCCCGATACACAGACGCCTGGGCCGCGGTGCTCGCCGGGAGCGCGATTGGGATCGGCCTTTACGCCATCGTCAGGGCCTTGGAGCGGTTTGCAATGCCTTGGCGGGCAGCAGTAAACCAAGGGATCGAGGGGTGACGCCCAAGCGTCACCTGGGATGACAACTGGAGAGGAATGACATGAGGACATGGACACGAACTGGCCCGCGCTTTGCGCTGGTGGTTGCTGCGCTGGCGATGGTCGCCGCAGCCTGTGGCAGCACGGATGACACCACGACGACTACGGCCGCTGCCGCACCGGGTGACACCACGACCACCACAGCCGCTGCCACCACGACGACACCACCGGAAGCGATGATCGACGTCGCGCTGCAGCTGCAGTGGTTTACCCAATCGCAGTTTGCCGGCTATTACGCGGCGGTTGATCAGGGCTTCTACGAAGAGGTGGGGCTCAACGTCGAGATCCTCGAGGGAGGGGTGGATATCGTTCCCGCTGTCGTGCTGGACTCGGGGGCGGCGGACTTTGCGATTTCCTGGGTGCCGCGCGGTCTCGTGCCGCGTGAGGAAGGCCTCGACATCACCAACATCGCACAGCCGTTCCAGCGGTCGGCCACTCTCCAGGTGTCGTTCAAGGACGCCGGCATCACCGGTGTCGACGACTTGGCCGGACGCACGGTTGGAAACTGGGGGTTTGGCAACGAGTTCGAGCTGCTGGCCGGGCTCCGCTCTGCTGGGCTCGACCCGGAAACGGACGTCGACCTGGTGCAGCAGCAGTTCGACATGCTGGCACTGATCAGCGGCGACATCGATGCGGCACAGGCCATGATCTACAACGAGTACGCACAGGTGCTGGAGACGGTCAACCCTGATACCGGAGAGTTGTATCAACCGGAAGACCTCGACATCATCAACTGGAACGATGTGGGTACCGCCATGCTCCAGGACGCCATCTGGGCGGATGAAGGCCGGCTCGACAGCGACCCCGTCTATCGCGAAACCGCAGTGAAGTTCGTCGAGGCTTCATTACGCGGTTGGATCTACTGCAGGGACAACCCGGGCCCATGCGTTGACATCGTGCTCGCTGCCGGGCCGACACTTGGTGTATCCCATCAGACCTGGCAACTCAACGAGATCAACGCGCTGATTTGGCCGTCGCCCCTCGGCGTTGGGATCATGGATCAGGCGTTGTGGGATCAGACGATCGAGATTGCAACCTCCGAGGCGATCCTCAGTTCAGCGCCGACCGCGGGCGCGTTCATCACCGACATCGCCCAAGAGGCGGTCGACAACTTGATTAGCGCGGGCCTCGATGTGGTCGGCAATGACTGGCAGCGGGTCGACGTCGTGCTCGTCGAGGGCGGCGACTAGCGCGCTTCGCCATCCGACGTGCCGGGGAGGACTCGCTTCCCCGGCACCCGTGGCCCGGCGCAAACCCAGGGTTGTAGACGCCGGATCCGCCGGTGTGAGCCCGCGGAATGAGCGGGATCGCGAACCCAGGGTTGTGGACCCCGTAAACGTCGGTGTAGACCTGGGTACGGGGTAACGGCTCATGTCCCGGGAACGCTCCGGATGTCGGGCAGCTCGCGATGCTGCTCGGCATAGTCGATGCCGTAACCGACGACGAAACCCTGCGGGATCCACAGCCCCATGTAATCGGAAGGGGTTGTCCCTTCACGAACCAGCAGGGCGCAAGTCTCGATCGTGCCCGGATTGCCTGCCCTGATGCGATCGCTGACAAAACGGAGGGTGAGACCGGTATCGAGGATGTCCTCGACGATGATGACGATTCGTCCGGTTACGTCGTGCTCGATGTCCTTCGTGATTTCAACCGCCCCCGACGATTCGGTTCCGCTCCCGTAAGAACGGGCCCTGATGAAGTCGATCTCTACCGGGATGGTCAGTTCGCGGACGAGATCGGCGAGGAACACGAACGAGCCGGTCAGGATGCCAACCATCAGCGGCGTTTCGGTTGGATGATTGGCTGAAATCTCGGCGGCCACACGCGAAACGGCGCTGGCGATCTCGTCTTTGCTGAACCGGGGCTGCAAATCCATGGATAGAATCCTAAGCTCAGACTGCGAAATCGGTACTACCATACTGCCGGGGCAGTTGATGGAAGGGGTGGGATGGATACGTTCGAGCTCGTGGAATTCGTCGAACCCGCGCTGGGTGAGGGTGCACATTTCGGTGGGACCGAATCCCAAGTCCTTGGCGTCTTCGAGGCCGAGGGGGAGGCGGTCGCCGAGGGGCGTGCCCGCTGGAAGGCATTTCAGGCATCCGGGAGCACCGATGTCGCGTGGTGGATCGTTCGCGTTCCCGGCGAAGACCTCGCTCGGTGGATCGCCGACGGCTCGAATGCGACCGAGCGAGTGCTCGACCTCACCACCAACACACTGGTCGAGGTCCACTGAGTTTCGGCTTTGAGACCTGGGCCGGAACGCTCCAAGGTCTTTCTAGATCGCCAGTGGGTAGTTGGTGTCCCCGAATAGGCGCTTGCGCGCCTGTAACATTAGGAAGGTATGAGCGACTCACTGGCGATCACGATCACCGATAACGCCCTTAGCAAGATCATCGAGCTGCGCACGCTGGAGGATCTCGAGGACCTTCATCTGGCGATCCGGATCAACGGTGCGGGGCCGTCCGGTTTCGTGTACGAGACGGCGTTCCTTCGGGGTAGCGACGTTTCAGCGACCGATCATGTCGAGTTCCACGGCGACCTCCCGGTGGCGATCCCGCTCGATTCTCTGGACAACCTGCGCGGCTCGGTCCTCGACCTTTCCGGGAACGGCGACGGTGTCGGTCTCGTCATCAGGAACCCCAACACGCCCGCCAGCCCCGGTATCGATTTCGGGGACGATATCGAGCTGACCGGTACTACAGAGGACAAGGTTCGCCAGCTCTTGGAGCAGCAAATCAATCCCGCTATCGCCGCCCACGGCGGCGTCGCCACTGTGGTGTCGGTGGTCGGAAGCACCGCCAACCTAGAGCTCGGAGGGGGATGTCAGGGATGCGGAATGGCTGCGGTGACCCTGCGGCAGGGGATCGAGACCGCGGTCCTTAGCGCCATCCCCGAGATCACCGAAATCGTCGACGTCACCAACCACGATCTTGGCGAGAATCCGTACTTCTAGGTCTGCCTATCCGACCGACGGTCCGTGCTCCGTGTGCCATGGGCTGAGAAGCTTTTAGGCCGCAGCTCGCCGGAGCGCGCACCGACAGATGACCGGTGGTCTTGACAGGAGTGGAGCCGTTTTCCCGCTCATGGCTGCGGCCCGCTCCGGCCACGGCTCGGCAACTGGGCACGCCGACAGAGCGCTCACATCGCGCCCTATTTGCGGAGCCTCTTACCCGCCTTTTCCGTTCATCGTGGCTCGCAGGTCGGTCGCAGCTGCGATCGCACTGTGTCCGGCTTCCGCACCGATATGGGGCAGCTGCGCTGAGCGCCGGGAGTAGAAGGACGGGCGACCGCCGTCGGGAGCCGGTGCCTGCGCATGCGAGTCGTTGACCTCGACGGTGAGGTCGTCGACTTGCACGGCTGCGGCAGGCTCCGGCTCCAGAGGCGGCGGGGGAGGCGGAGGGGACTGTTTCTGCTCAGGACTGAGTAATGGTTCGAGGAGCGCAGCACCGCCGTTTTCGCCTGAGTTATCGAGTGGCGGGGGCGGCTGCAACTCGATCTGGGTGGGTGTCTGCGCGTATTCGATCGTCGGTGGCGCCGGTTGAGATGCTATCGCTGCGGGCTGCTGCCCTTCGACCAACCCGGTGAGCGACCGAATCCCTATCTCGAGCCCGGTGAGTGTGGCCTGCAGCTCGACGATGCGAGCCTCCAGCTGGAGCTCTTCGGCTCGTAGCGACTCAATGGCATCGGGGGCTGCTGCCGGCTGCTCGCCTTTTTCAGCTTCGATGCGTGCTTCGGCGATGACCGCGCCCGCCTCTTTCCTGGCCTCGGTGATCAGGCTGAATGCTTCTTTTCGGGCGTCGGCGATGATCTCATCTGATGGGTCGCCGGCTTCGGGCCCGCCTCTGTTGTTGGCGACGGCGAGGGCCTGCTCTAGAGTCGCGATCTTGGCGGCGGCGTCATCGACGACCGTCTCATGTGCCCGTTCCAGGGCGGCGAGATCCGATTCGACAAGAGTGGGGTCGTAACCCTGTCGTACGGTGGGGTAGCGCTCGGCGGTTGGTCCGGTGCTCATGAATCCTCGGTACTCGCTTACCGACGACTTCCCCTACCCAGCTGTGCCCACGCTGAGTATACCAGTCGCCACACTATGTGGTCAACTAGTTATTTCGGGGCGTAGCGAGTAGTCATTTCGGCACCGGGTCCGGCGGGTTGAGGGCGTCGATATCTGCCAGGGCGTCCTCGATGTCGGCAAGGAAACTCTTCCGCTCTGAAGGGACCGTGGTCGGGTGCAGTAGTCCGCTGTTGTTCGCCAGGGCGATCCCGGCGTCGAAGAGGGCGAACGACAGCGACTCCGGTGTCGATATCTTTCCCTGCGCTTCGTATTGGCGGCCCAGATCGAGCGCGCGCTGCTGAATTTCGGACCGCGAAAGCTCCTCGTCGGAGTCGGCGCGCATGAGTACCTCGGCGACCAGCCGGTAGGCCTGGATGAACGGCCGCAGTACTGCCGGGGTGGCGTACGGCGCCAGCGCGGCGAGGACGACGCTGAGGTCGCCGCGCTCGAGACAGGCCACACCGTCTGGGCACTCCAGACGAAGCTCCTCCAGGATGGCGTCGCGGAACTCGTCCCTGCTGTCGAAAAAGAAATCGAAGCGCAGCAACGCTCGCCAGGCAAAGGCTCGAGACAGGAACTCATCGACTCCTGTCGAATCGTCACGACGCATGCCGGCGACGGCGACCTCCACGATCGAAGAGTTGACGAAGAAGTGGATGATGGTATTGCGGTAATACGCAGCGGTGAGATGCTGGTCCTGCTCGATGACATATACATCGTCTGCGGGACCTTCGATCCTCGACACCACGTCGTTTGCAACCAGCGCCCCGAGAGCACCGCGTACCTCGTCGGTGGTGGTCAGCGACAGCGGGACGGTCGTCGGTAGGTCGCGCTGCGCAACGTAAGCCAGGTAGGGTTCGAGCACCGTCATGGTCTCGTCAACGGTGAGGCCGGCCGCCGACTGGCTCAGCAAGGCAAGGGTGACCAGGCTCAC
>JACZST010000153.1 GCA_022574065.1 Acidobacteriota bacterium | reverse complement strand
GCCTCCAAACGCGCAGAAACCCTTGATGTACAAGGGTTTCTGCTTGGTAGCCCCGATGGGATTTGAACCCACGCTACCGCCTTGAGAGGGCGGCGTCCTAGGCCGCTAGACGACGGGGCCAGGGTGGCGGCTCAGCGAGCCGCCCGCTCGGGGGGGAGGACTCGAACCCCCAATGACGGGACCAGAACCCGGTGTGTTGCCAATTACACCACCCCCGAGGGCGGCCGGAAGGATACGTTGCAACGACCGATATTGCCAAGGAGAACTTGCCAATCATCAACTACTCAGCGTCGAGCCTGGCCTTGGCAGCGGCCAACCGTGCCAGGGTGCGTTCCCTGCCCAACGCCTCGACCGACTCGAACAACGGAGGGCTCACCGTTGAACCAGACACCGCCACCCTGACCGGTTGGAACCCCTTGCTGGCACCAAGCTCCAGGTCACCGAGCATGGCCCGCAGCTCGGCTTCGATCTCCTCGGATCGCCAGTCGGTAACCCCATCAAGGCGTTTGTGTGCCGCTTCGAGCACCCGGAACGCGTCGGTTCCTGTCATCACCTTCTCCCAAGAAGGCTCGTCGTATGCGACATCCGCAAAGAGGAACCGAACCTGACCGGCGGCATCCGGCAGCAGCTTTGTCCGCTCCTGGATCAGCGGCGCGATGGCCTGCAGCGTCGCCCGCTCGTCTTCGGTCAACGATCGTTCGAGGTCGGCCTCGACGATGGGAGTGATCCGTTCGGTGAAGGCGGTGGTATCGAGTTCCCTGATGTACAACCCGTTGAGCCAGGCGAGCTTTTCGGCGTCGAAGATCGCAGGGTTTCGAGAAACGCTGTCGAGTTGAAACCGCTCCACCATCTCGTCGAGCGAGACCGTGGTGTCATCCTCACCCGGGTTCCACCCCAGCAGCGCCAGGTAGTTGACTACGGCCCCCGACAGGTATCCCTCGTCGCGGTACGCCGCAATCGAGGTATGTCCATGTCGCTTCGACAGCTTCTTCCCGTCTGGTCCCATCAGCAACGAGAGATGGGCGTAGCGAGGTACTTCGCCCCCCATCGCCTGGGTGAGCAGAATGTGCTTCGGGGTCGAGGCGAGGAGGTCTTCTCCACGCACCACGTGGGTGATGCGGTAGTCGACGTCGTCGACCGTCGAGGCCAGGTGGTACGTCGGGGTCCGGTCCGAGCGGAGGATGACAAAGTCGTCGACTTGGGCGTGATCGAAGGTCACCCCGCCGCGTACGATGTCGTCGAACGTGGTCTCGCCGGGCCGCGGTATCCGGAACCGGATCGTCGGCGCGACTCCAGCCAATCGACGTGCCGCCACACCAAACTCATCGGGCTCGGCTCCGCCGTCGTACGCAGGGGAGACGCCAAGCGACCGAGCCATGGCGTGGAAGGTGTCGAGCTCGTCCTTGGTGACGAAACTCTCGTACGCCTTGCCTTCGGCGACGAGCTGATCGGCAACCTCACCGTACCGATCGAGGCGATCGGACTGGCGATACGAGCCGTGGCTCCCTCCGACCTCGATGCCCTCGTCCCAGTCGAGGCCGAGCCACCGCATCGAGTCCACGATGTCCTTGGCGTATTCGTCAGTGTTGCGTGCCTCATCGGTGTCGTCGGAACGCAGGATCATGGTCCCCCCGCTGCCCCTGGCAAACAGCCAGTTGTACAGCGCAGTCCGCGCCCCTCCGACGTGGAGGTACCCGGTCGGCGAAGGTGCGAAGCGAACCCTGGGGGCGCTTCCCGACACCGTCACCCCGCCACCACCGGGTTGACCAGCACCCCGATTCCCTCGATCTCGACCTCGACGCGATCGCCGGGGACGATGGGGCCGACGCCCGCCGGGGTCCCGGTCAGGATCACATCGCCCGGCAGCAGCGTCATCACAGACGAGATGAAGGAGACCAGCTCGCCGACACCGAAAACCAACTCGGCCGTCGTTGCCGACTGGCGAGTGTCGTCGTTGACTCTGGCCACGATGGATTGACCCTCCTGCGGGTCGAAGTCGGTGTCGATCGCAGGCCCTAACGGGCAGAACGAGTCGAATCCCTTGGCTCTCGTCCACTGACCGTCTGCGAGCTGCAGGTCGCGGGCGGTGACGTCGTTGGCCGCCGTGTAACCGAGGATCTGCGGACCGACGTCCTCGATGGCGACATTCCTGGTCACCCTCCCGATCACCACAGCAAGCTCCGCCTCGTGGTGAACCTCATTGGACTGGTCTGGCAGCCGGATCGCCTGCAGCGGCCCGATCACCGAGGTTGGCGGCTTCAAGAACAGGATCGGTGCCTCGGGCACGTCGTTGCCCATCTCGGATGCATGGTCCTCGTAGTTCTGGCCGACGGCGATGACCTTCGTCGGGATGACCGGCGCCAGCAGCTTGGCGTCGTTCCAGGCCACGACGGTCTCGGTGGGTTCCCAGGCGACGAATGGCGTGCCCCGGTACAGGCGGATGCCCTCGGGCTCGACCGCTCCGTAGGTGATGTCGTCGACGGGCGTGTCGACTCGGACGATCTTCATTCAGACGTACTCGAGCCAGTCGGCGTGCCGATCGTCCTCACCGGTTACCACCTCTATGAACCGCTCCTGGGCCAGGCGGGTGATCGGACCAGGCTCCCCTGCCCCCACCGGCTGGTCGTCGACCAGACGGATCGGGGTGATCTCGGCGGCAGTCCCCGTCAGGAACATCTCATCGGCGTAATAGAGGTCGGTGCGGGTGACCTGGGTCTCGGCCACCTCCACCCCTTCCTCGCGAAGCAGCGTGATCATCGTGTCACGGGTCAGGCCCTCGAGGACGCCGGCGGCGATGGGCGGGGTTGTCGCAACCCCATCGCGGATCACGAAGAGGTTCTCGCCGCTGCCCTCGGAAACAAATCCATCGGTATTGAGCATCAACGCCTCGTCGTAGCCTCCCCGCAGTGCCTCCTGTTTGGCCAGGACCGAGTTGACGTAGCCGCCGGTGATCTTTGCGTTCGGCATCATTGACTCATGGTTGATCCGCCGCCACGACGACACCTTTACCGAGATGCCGTTCTTGACGCCCTCTTCGCCGAGATAGGCGCCCCATTCCCAGGTGGCGATGAAGGTATGAACCGCCGCCCCTGCAGGGTTCAGTCCCATCGACCCCGATCCGTAGAACACAACGGGCCGGATGTAGCCGGCGCGCAGCTCGTTGACCGCAAGCAGCTCCTTGGCGGCCTTGACCAGCTCGTCTGCGGTCCAATCGACAGGAATGCCGAGGGCCTTGCACGACCGGGCGAGGCGCTCCATGTGCTCGGTGAGGCGGAAGACGGCCGGGCCTCGCTTGGTCTCGTAGGATCGGATTCCCTCGAAGGCACCGGTCCCGTAGTGCAGCCCGTGAGAGAGCACGTGCACGTTGGCCTCGGCCCACGGGATCAGCTCGCCATCTTTCCAGATGAACTTGGTTGGCTCCACGTCGGTTAGTCAAGCATGTCCGTAGAGCGAGCAGCGAGAGGTGCCGGGTGTCTCAGCAGAAGGTGATCCACTTTCCCGCTCCTGGCTACGGATGCACGCGGGTCGGAGAGGACACGATCATCGCCGAGCTGAACGGTGCGCATGGAGACCTCGCTGGGATTCGTCGCCAGAGTATTGCCATGATCGAAAGCTGATAGCGAGCAGCAAGTATGCGGATACTTGGTACTTGGTTCTGAGTACTTGATACTCATCTCATGCGTCGGTTCGTCGCCAGCGGTTTCTTCCTCGGTTTGATCCCGCAACGCCTGTGGGGGAACGATCGGGGAGCGGGCACGTTCGGCGCCGCCCTGGCAGCAGGGGTGTCCCTGCTCCTGTGGCGGTATCAGTGGTGGATAGGGGCCATTGCGTTCGTCGTGGCCCTGGCGTTGTCCCTGTGGTCGGCAGCGCCGTTCACGACAAGAAACGAAGACCCGGGTTGGATAACGATCGACGAGGTTGCCGGCAGCCTGCTGGCGCTGATCGGCCTCAGCGGCTGGCCGTGGCTGGTCGCCCTCGTCGTCGCCAGGGCCGCCGACATCTACAAGGTGCTGCCCGGTGTCAAACAGGCCGAGGCGTTACCCGCGGCGCTCGGGGTGACGATGGACGACGTCGTTGCCGGTGGCTACGGCCTCGCCGCCGGTTGGCTCGTCGCCTGGCTCATTTGAAGCATCAGTCGAGAGCTACCGAACGCACCGATTGAACGGCATCACCCGTCAGCAATGCATCGATCTCGTCGGTGGTCAGTCCGCGATCCAGCGCCATCACCACGATGGCTACACCGTCACCCGGATGGCGCCCGACCGTCACATCCAGGACATTGGGCTCTGCCTCACCAACGTATGCGACGACTTCCTCGATCGCACCGGGAACATCGGCCACCCGGGTCAGCAACAGGTACTCGGTCAGCGGCGCCTCGAACTCGCACCCATCGACCTCGAGCAACAGCGGCCCCCGAGTCTCCATCCAGGTACCGGCAACCGATCGCTGCACACCGTCGACCGAGCCTGTGAGGCGGATCACGTTCTGATATCCCTCGGCGTTGGGACTCGACGCCTCCGTCACCGTCACGCCATGGTGCCGGGCAAGCACCGGTGCGTTGACGTAAGAGACCGGTCCCTCACTGACGACACGAAGAGCACCCTTCAGGGCGGCGAGCGCCAGCGGGCGAACCGAAAGCTCGTGGAGGCGCCCCTCGCAGCGGACCGTCAGCGTCGGGGGCAGCCCCTGCGCCTCGTGCACGAAGATCGCACCAAGACGCTCAGTGAGGTTGAGAAACGGCACCATGTCCTCGGACACGGTGGCACCGAAGTCGAGGTTGACGGCATTCAACACCAGCTCGCCACGGAGGGCGGCTGCCACGCTTTCGGCGACCGATGCTCCCGCCTTGTCCTGGGCCTCTCTCGTCGAAGCACCGAGATGCGGGGTGACCACCACAGCGGACAGCTCGAAGAGTGGGCTCTCCGTCGTCGGTTCGACGGCGTACACGTCGACGGCGGCGCCGGCGACGGTACCTTCAGCCACTGCGGCCGCCAGGGCATCCTCGTCGACGATACCGCCCCTGGCAGCGTTGATGATCCGCACGCCATCCTTCATCTTCTTGAAGGCAGCGGCGCCGATCAGCCCCTCCGTCTCCGGGGTACGAGGCATATGGATGGTCAGAAAGTCTGCTTCGGCCAGCAATTCGTCAAGGGTCGTCAACTCGACACCGAACCTGGAAGCGTGC
>JACZST010000152.1 GCA_022574065.1 Acidobacteriota bacterium | reverse complement strand
TCGGCGATCTGCAAATCCGCGGAGCCGCCTAAAAATAGCAACTTGCGACTTGCGACTTGCGACTTGCGACTTGCGACTTGCGACTTGCGACTTGCGACTCAGCTCAGCCCCACCACGTTGCCGTCCTCATCGATGTCGACGTCGTGGGCGGCGGGAGTGGCCCCCAGGCCCGGCATCCGGTTGATCAACCCGGTCAGCGGCAGAATGAACCCGGCACCCACCGACGCCTGCACCTCGCGGATCCGGAGTGTCCAGCCCTCTGGTGCACCCAGAACCGAAGCGTTGTCTGTCAACGAGGATTGGGTCTTCGCCATACAAATCGGGAGGTGCCCCCAGCCGAGTCTCTCGTATCGCTTCAGCTGGCGGTCTGCGGCTGCGTCGAACTTGACCGCAGCCGCACCGTAGACCTCGGTGGCGATGGTCTCGATCTTGTCGCGAAGCGGCATCTCGTCCGGATAGAGCAGCCTGAAGTTCGACCCTTCTGCGGCAGCTTCTTCGACGGCGCGAGCCAGGTCGACCATGCCGGGCCCACCCTCGGCGTGTGGCTGGGTGATCGCCCAGCGAACCCCTTCGGACTCGGCGACCTTTGCGATCACTTCGTGCTCGGAGGCGTAATCCGTGGGAAAGGCGTTGATCGAAACCACCGGAACAACACCATGTCGCCGGACGATTCCGATATGGCGACGGAGGTTGGCTGCACCTTCGGCGACATCATCCGGGTTCTCCTCCAGCAGGCTCTCTGGCAAGGGAACCCCGGCATCGATCATGTGGTTGCCAGAGTGGTATTTCATCGACCGCACGGTGGTCACAACCACCGCCGCGTCCGGGGCGAGCCCTGAGGCGCGGCACTTGATGTTGAAGAACTTCTCAGCGCCGATGTCGGCACCAAACCCCGCTTCGGTGATCAGATAGTCACCGGAGCGAATCCCCACATAGTCGCCGACGATCGACGAGTTGCCGTGAGCGATGTTGGCAAAGGGGCCGGTGTGGACAACGGCTGGGGTTCCCTCGAGCGTTTGCAGCAGGTTGGGGGACAACGCGTCTTTCAGCAGCACGGCCGCCGACCCTGCAGCGTCGATGGCGTCTGCGGTCACCGGCTGCCGGTGCCGGTCATAGCCGACGAGGGTGCGACCCAGCCTCATGCGCAAGTCGTGAACGTCTGTGGCGAGGCCGAGGATGGCCATGATCTCGCTGGCCGCGGTGATGTCGAAGCCGGTTTCACGAGGCAGGCCGTTGATCTTGCCTCCCAGACCGGTGACGATGTTGCGCAGGGTTCGGTCGTTGACATCGAGCACACGCTTCCAGGTCACATCGTCGGGTCCGATCGATAGCTGGTTGCCCTGATAGATGTGGTTATCGACCAGGGCGGCGATGAGGTTGTTGGCCGCGGTGACGGCATGAAAGTCGCCGGTCAAGTGCAGGTTCATCTCCTCCATCGGCACCACCTGGGAGTGACCGCCGCCGGCGGCGCCACCCTTGATGCCG
The DNA here is from genome assembly GCA_022574065.1 of Acidobacteriota bacterium. Classification (GTDB taxonomy): domain Bacteria; phylum Actinomycetota; class Acidimicrobiia; order Spongiisociales; family UBA5794; genus JACZST01. Next base: position 3,720 of record JACZST010000152.1, on the reverse strand, counting down.
AATGTCGGCCCCAGCGAGGGCTGGCGCAGGGACACGATGGCCTGACGGTCGATGTACTTGAACCCCTGGGCAAGCCCGACCGCAGTCGTGGTCTTGCCTTCACCGAGGGGGGTCGGATTGGTGGCCGTTATCAGCACGTACTTGGCGCGCGGGGCTCCCATCGCGGCGATGGCGTCGAGCGAGATCTTGGCCATCTCCCTGCCCCGCAGCTCGACGTATTCGGAGGGAACTCCCATGTCGGCGGCGACCTCTTGGATCGGGCGCAGCTTGGCGTCGCGCGCGATCTCCAAATCGGTCGGCATCGGCTGGGTCACGCGCTAAGCCTCGAACCCTGTCGCCTCGCCGGTATCAGCTTCGCTGCCCGTGGTGAGCCCAAGCTCCGCCTTGAGCTCCTCCAGTTTGGCATCAGCAGCGGTCTGGTTGATAGCCCCACGCAACTCGGCCTCTGCTCCCTGCGGCGTGGCCTCGTAGATCTCCGCTTTGGCCATTGCCTTGGCCTTGCGAAGCTCGATCTTCTCCTCGACCGACGCCAGCGACGGCAGCTCGTCGTCCATCGTCGACGACATCGTCTGCACGGCATCGTTGACGGCCTCTTGCATCTTTGCCTGTTCCAACTTACCCATCAGCTCGATCTGCTTCGCCGAGAGCTCCTGAAGCCTGGTCGCGTTGGCCTGTACTGCCCGCTTTGCATCCTCGGCCTGCTGGATGGCGACCTCGTATTGGCTCGTCAGCGACGACAGGTTGGTCTCGGATGCCTGGAGCTTGAGCGCAAGGGCTTGTGCCGCGCTTGTCCACTTGTCCACGCCGGCGGTGTCGCCTGCGGCTCTAGCTTCTTCCGCCTTCAGGATGGCCTGCTTGGCCATCTCGCGGGTCTCGCCGACGGTGTCGGCCTCCTTCTCGATCTTGGCTTCGAGCTGGGTTCGGTGCGCCACGATGTTGGCGGCCTGGTTGCGTAGGTCCTGGTTCTTCTTCTTCGCCTCGTCCATCGCCATTTGGATCTCGATTTCGGGCTTCATCGCTGAATCCGAGGCCGAACGGAACCAGGCCTTGATGTACTCCCACCATTTCCGAAGCATCGGCGGGTCCTCTCTGTTGCCGTTCTGGAAAGTCTAGAGCACCGGTAAAGGCTGGTTCCTTGGGGTTTCGGCTACTTGCCGGCTGCGGCACGCAAGAGGAACGCCAGGTTTGCGGGACGCTCGGCCACCCGCCGAGTGAGGTAGGAGTACCAGGCGCTGCCGTAGGGGAGGTAGATCCGCAGGGGATACCCATCCTCGATGAGCTGTGCCTGCACGTCGCGCCGGACGCCGTACAGCATCTGAAATTCCCAGGGCGCCAAGCGGTTGGCACCATGCTCCTTCGCGAGGGCAATCCGCGGCAGGTCGTGAGTTGCGATCGCCGGCAACACGCCTGGCTCTCCCATGAGACGCTTGCTGAGGTCGTCGAAGGCGGAGTCGACTCGCGCCCTGGATGGGTAAGCCACGTCTTCGGGCTCGGCATAGGCGCCTTTGCACAGACGAACATGGCCGCCAAGCGGGATGATTCGATCCAGATCGGGTTGAGTGCGGTACAGATAGGCTTGGACGGCGATTCCCAGGTTCCCGGCGACTGGCTGGACAGCCTCGTACACCGAGATAACCGACTCGGTGAAGGCCGACTCCTCCATGTCGACGGTGATGGTGGTACCGATGTCCAGAGCCCGCTCGGCGAGGTGGGCGAGTAAATCCGTTGCTAACGCCTCATCGAACCCGAGCCCGAGATGGGTCAACTTGACGGAGATGTTGGCATCGAGGCCATCGCTGCCGATGCGCTCCAGGCAGGCCAGATAGGCGTCACGCGCTTCGAAAGCCGCCGTGGAGTCGCCGACGAGCTCGCCGAGAAAATCAAGCGACACCTGAGCCCCCTCGGCATTCAGCGCGGCGGCGACCGCAGCGGCCTCATCGAGGGTCTCGCCGGCCACGAAGCGGTGCGACAGCCCTTTACCTGCGGTTGTCTCCACTAACAGCTTGCGCACCGGGGACCAGTCGGTCACCGCCAGGAGGCTCCTGCCGAGGAAGTTCAAGCGGGCGGGTCTCTACGCGCTCTGGCGCCGAGGTCACGGGATCGTTGCGCGGCGGAATGGATGGCGTCCTCCATGAGGGCTCGGAATCCTCCCTCGTCCAGCACGTGCATTGCTGCGGCTGTAGTGCCCCCGGGGGAGGTGACCTCGCCCCGAAGGCGGAACGCAGACTTCCCAGACTCGACAAGGAGCGTCCCCGCCCCGCGGACCGTCTGATGCACGAGCAGCTCGGCGGCATGATGAGGAAGCCCCTCGCGAATCGCCGCTTCTGTCATCGCCTCCGCAAGCAGGAACACGTAGGCGGGGCCGGTGCCAGACACCGCGGTGACCGCGTCCATCAGGTCTTCCGACAGTGCGATGGTCTCGCCCACGGCACCGAGAATCGCTGCCGCCGTGGCCAGTGCCTGCTCGTCAACGTGTTCGCCCCCGACATACGCGGTCACCCCTTCATCGACGGCCGCCGGCGTGTTGGGCATGGCACGCACGATCGGGACACCTTCGAGCTGCTCGGCGAAAACTGCGATCGGTACCCCGGCGGCCAGGCTGACGACGATCTGATCGGTGGTAATGACGTCGGCGACCTGTTCCAGCAAGGTGGGAACATCCTTTGGCTTGACCGAGATCACGACGACATCGCGACCGGCGGCGGCCGCGGCGGTGTCGAGCAAGGTGGTGATCCCGGTGCGCATCTCGGCCTCTTTGACACGCTCGGGTCGGCGCACCGCCAGGACGAGTTCGTCGGTCTGCCATCCGGCGCGCAGCAGGCCCGTGGCGAGTATCTCGCCCATCGCCCCGGCACCCAGGATCGCCACCGTCGGTCTCATGGACGCGATGTTAGGGCGTACCTCGGCAACCCTGGGTTCTGGGCAAGTAGAAGGTCCTGCCAACAGAACGGAACGACTCTACGAACCCAGGGTTCGCAGGGCCGAGCGGAAGGCGTCTGCGGTGTTCGCTCCGAACGCGACCAGGCGCACGTCGGTAAAGGATCCAGGATGCTCGCCAAGCCAGGCGGCGACCTCGGTTGCGATGACCAGGGTCGCCTCCTCGGGAGGATACCCATAGATCCCTGCCGAGATCGCGGGAAGTGCCACCGAAGATGCCTCCAGGCCGAGAGCAGCATCGAGGGCCGTCGTCACCGCTCGACGAAGTTTGTCCTCGCTGTCACCATCCGGAACAAACACCGGTCCGACGACGTGGACAACGTGCCCCGCCGCCAGGTCCCCGGCGGACGTAACCGCGGCCACCCCGGGGCCGACAGGCCCGTTGGCGACGACCCAGTCGCGCGACTCCTCGTCTATGACCGGACCCCCAGCACGGGAGATGGCGGCGGCGACCCCTCCTCCGTGCAGGAGCTTGGCGTTGGCGGCATTGACGATCACGTCAACGTCTTGTCCGGTGATGTCACCCTCGACGACGGTGACGATGGAATCGGATCCGGAGGTCACAGCTCGACGCTACCCGGAGTCGCCACAACACCCAGCAGCTGGCGGAGCTGTCCGGAGAAACGGTAGGGGTCTGCGGTGGTGTGGAAGGCGGCGCTCCCCTGGGAAGACCCGTGGGGACTGTCAACCACCCGCATCACCTGACGGGCGACGGCCGGAGCGGGGTCGACGACCGTGGCGGTGCCGGCGGGCAGATCCCCTAGCTCGGCCACCGGCGTCCAG
>JACZST010000006.1 GCA_022574065.1 Acidobacteriota bacterium | reverse complement strand
GGTACTCGCTTCAGCCGGCCACCTTCGCATTGAACTCCTCGATCAGCTCATCGATAGGGTCGATCAGCGCCTGCACCGAGGTCCAATAGTCCTCGTCGTACCATTGCGCCTGGATCTCTTCATAGGTCTTCCCCTGCTGCTCGACCCAGGTGTAATACTTGAGGTTGTGGATCCGCTTCCGGTCGTAGTACCCGAGCTCGTGCACATGGTCGATTCCGGCACCGAGCAGGTAGCGGTGGTACGCCCCCGCCGCATCGAGAGCGGTGAACTCGCCGCGCTCGGCATTGAGCTCTTCGAGACGACTGCCGTACATCTCCATCGAGTCGGTGCCGACCGTGACGACGACGTCGTTCGATCCCAACTCGAAATAGCGAGCGAACTTGATCGCCGACAGCAGATTCCCCGCCCCGGATATCCCGAGCAGAGGCAGGTCAGCGATTAGATCGGGCTTGACCCCCTGGTCGATGAGATACTCGATCCCGGCGGGCTCGTTGAACAGCCGGATGAGGCTGATTGTTGCCTCGTCGTCGAGGCCGATCACCATGTCGGTGTTCTTGACATTGTGCACCCACGGGATGTGCTTGTCTCCGATTCCCTCGATCCGGTGCTCGCCGAACCCGTTGTACAGCATGGTCGGGCATTGCACCGCCTCGCCGGCGGCGATCTTCGATGTCGGGTACATCTGCTTGAGGTAATCCCCGGCGGCAATGGTTCCTGCCGAGCCGGTAGCGAGCGTGACACCGCGGAAGGTGTCGCCGGGACCCATCGCCGCTTCGAGGGCCTCGGCCATCGCAGGCCCGGTCACCGAGTAGTGCCACAGGTAGTTCCCGAACTCGTCGAACTGGTTGAAGATGACCAGGTCCTCACCGAAGAGGCTCAGCTCATTGCACTTGTCGAAGATCTCCTTGACGTTCGACTCGGAGCCCGGGGTCTTGATGATCTCGCCTGCGACGTTCTCCAGCCAGTCAAAGCGTTCCCGGCTCATCCCCTCGGGGAGGATGGCGATCGACTCGCAGCCGAGCAGGTTGGAATCGTATGCGCCGCCCCGGCAGTAGTTGCCGGTCGACGGCCACACCGCCTTCTGGGTCGCCGGATCGAACTGGCCGGTGACCAGGCGCGGAACGAGGCAGCCAAACGCAGCGCCCACCTTGTGCGTCCCGGTCGGAAACCACTTGCCGACGAGCAGAATGATGCGGGCGTCGACACCGGTGAGCTCCGGCGAGAACTCGATGGTGTTCACCGGTCCGAAGCCACCACCGCTATCGGTCGGCTCATTGTGCCAGGTAATCCGGTACAGATTGAGCGGGTCGAGATCCCACAGCCCCACCGAACCAAGCTGGGCGACGATCTCGGCCGGGATCAACGACGGATCACGCATCTGCTTGAAGGTGGGGATGCGGAAGTTGCGCTCTCGTGCGGTTTCGACCGCAGAGTCGAGCACGGCGTCGTTGACGGTCAGATCGATCATGTGGGTTCCCTCTGTGTGACTGGTTGCTGCGCGTCGGTTAGGTCGTGGTGCTGCGGTTCCCGCTCTTGGCCACGGGCCACATCGGGCCCGGGCTCAGCGGATTGCATCTCGCATGCCTGAATCGGATTGTGCACTACTCGCTTCGCCTCCGAGAGCTGCTTTCAGGGCATCGAGTGTGGGCTCGACCCGGATGGGCTCGGTGCCGGCGGCCGCCACCGCCTGCAGCGCCGATGCGACATCTTTGAGCCCGCTGCCGGTGGCCAGGACGACGACGCTGTCCTCGGCGCCGACCAGACCCCGTTTCGAGGCTGCCAGCAGTCCCGCATACGACGCAGCGCCGGCCGGCTCGGCGAACACTCCGCTGCCCCGGGCGAGCTGCGGAATCGCCGCCAGGATCTCGTCGTCGCTCACCCGCAGGTAGGCCCCGCCGGTCTCGGTGACGGCGGCCATGGCCTTCACCCTGTCACGGGGCAGGTCGGCGCTGATCGAATCCGCCACCGTGTCGGCGGCAATGGCCGGCTTGGTGAGGACGTCCTCGCCGCTCTCGAAGGCCTGGACCAGGTAATCGCTGCCGGCGGCCTGGATGCCGAAGATGCGTGGAGCGATGTCGATCCAGCCAAGGGCAAGCGCATCCTTGACCGCCTTGTGCACACCGCCGATGATCGAGCCGTCGCCGACGCTGACGAAGATGGCGCCCGGCACCTCCCAGCCCAGGTCCTCCAGAATCTCCAATCCGGCGGTCTTCTTTCCCTCGGTCATGTACGGGTTGTATCCGGTGTTGCGGTTGTACCAGCCGTACTCGGCTGCCGCCTCCATGCACAGCCCGAAGGCGTCTGTGTAGGAGCCCTCGACGAGCACGACCGTCGACCCGTAGGCGAGGAGCTGGGCGATCTTGGCCTCAGGCGCCGATGCAGGTACGAAGATCACGCTGTCGAGATCGACGCTGGCCGCCATCCCGGCCAACGCCGCCGCGGCGTTGCCCGTGCTGGCGGTGGTGACGACATCGGCTCCCCAATCCAGTGCCTTGGCAACGGCTATCGCCGAGGCCCGGTCCTTGAGCGAAGCGGTGGGTTGGCGCCCCTCGTCCTTCACCCACACCCGGCTCACGCCGGCGATCGAAGCCAGACGAGGCGCGTTGTACATCGGCGTCCCGCCAACGGTTAGCGGCGGGACTCTCGAATCGGAAGCGATCGGCAGCAGCGGGCCATAGCGCCACATGGTGTGGTTGTGGTTCTCCGCGAGCGATTCCTTGGTGAATGTGGAACCGATCTGGTCGTAGTCGTATTGGACGTCGAGGATGCCTTCGTCACCGTGACGCGGGCACACATAGCCTGCGAAGTCGGCGGGGTAGGTGGCGTCGCACACCACGCATGCCAACCCGATCACGGAACGATCCTGGTACCCGTCTCCCCGGCGACGGCTCGCTCGATGTTCTCCGGGTTGGTGATGAGCGCTTCCTTGCCACCACCCTCCAGATACTGGACGACCGCCCGCATCTTTGGCGCCATTGAGCCCTCTGCGAAGTGGGTGCCCTCGTCGAGGTACTGCTTCACCTCATCGAGGGTGAACTCGTCGATCCATTCCTCGTCCGGCGTGCCGAAGTTGAGGGCGCACTTTTCCACCGCGGTCGAAATCAGCAGCAGGTCGGCGCCGACCTCGTTGGCCAGCAACGCCGAGGCGAGGTCCTTGTCGATGACCGCGGCAACACCGCGGAGATCTCCGTTGTCATCGGCGACCACGGGGATCCCTCCTCCGCCGACACCGATGACCACGTTGCCGGCGTCGAGGAGCTGGCGGATGATCTCGATCTCCACGATCCTCTTCGGCTTGGGTGAGGCCACCACCCTTCGCCAGCCGCGGCCGGAGTCCTCTGTGCAGTCCCATCCGTCGTCCTCGATACGGCTCTGTGCCTGTTCTGAGTCCATGAACGACCCGATCGGCTTGGATGGGTTGTCGAAGGCCGGATCGTTGGGGTCGACCTCGACCTGGGTGACAACCGTGGCAACGTTCTTGTCGATTCCCCTGGCCCTGAAGTCGTTGATCAGGTTCTGCTGCAGCATGTAGCCGATGGCGCCCTGGGTATCGGCGCCGCAGTAGTCGAGGGGGACCTCGTGCAGCTCGTTGCTGGCCAGCTCGGAACGCCGCAGGATGAACCCGACCTGGGGACCGTTGCCATGGGTGATGGCGACGTCCCAGCCGTCTTCGACCAGCGAGGCAATATGCTCGTCGGTCACCGCGGCGGCCTCGTACTGGTCCTGGACGGTCTGATGCTGGGCGTCGGGAATCAATGAATTTCCCCCAATGGCGATGACGGCAAGCGGCATTGCTACTCCACGGCTCCGAGCACCGAGGCGAGCAGGGCCATCCGCATCACCACACCGTTGTACGCCTCTTGCCAGTAGCGGGCATGTTTGAGCTGGTCGACCTCGGGGAGTAGCTCGTCCATCCGCGGCAGCGAGTGCAGGATGATCGAGTCACCCTTGGCTCGCCTCATGACCTCAGCGGTGATTTGATAGTTGGGCGGGGTCAGCCCGTAATCCTCCTGCTTCTCCTGCCGGGACTGGGTGTAGTCGGGTTGGACCACCGGCTCCATGTAGATCACGTCGGCTTCTGCGATCACATCGTCGATGTGCTCGGCGATCCGCCACGTGGTGCCCTTCTCGTCGAGCTCGGCGAGGAAATCCTTGGTCGGTGACATCTCCTCCGGAGCCAGTATCACCATTTCGGCATCGAACTGGGATAAGGCATAGCCGAGTGAATGCATGGTCCGCATCCGGTGATCACCGATGGCGATGAAGGTGAGCCCGTCGATGGTGCCCTTCTCCTTGTGCACCGTGTACAGGTCGGTGAGCACCTGGGTTGGGTGCTCGCCCCATCCGTCTCCGGCGTTGATCACCGGGATCGATGTCCAGTGTGCCGCCTCTTGAGGGGCGCCCTGGTCGAAATGGCGCATCACCAGCACGTCGCCGTAGTACTCGAGCATGTGCACGGTGTCCTTGATCGACTCCTGGTAGAAGTCGCCGGCGCGGGTCATCTTGGCGTCGGCGAACCCGGTGACCGCACCGCCCAGGCGGTGCATGGCGGCTTCGTGGGCGAGGCGGGTGCGGGTCGACGGTTGATAGAAGGCGGTGACCAGCGTCTTGTCGGCGAGAAGGTCGGTGTTGCGCCTTTCCCTGGCGATGGGCTCGAGGCGATCGGCGATGCCGAACAGGTGATAGAACTCGTTCCGCTCGAAGTCCTTGAGCGACAGGATGTCGCGTCCGGCAAAGCTACGCATGGCGCCTCCTCAGGCCGAGGTTCGCCGGTGCCGAAATGTGGCGGAGCCGGCGTGAGATCGTTGGTCTTGTCCGATTGGTCCTACGATAGTACCATTACTCACACCATGCCAGCGGCCTCTACCTGTGATCACCCGTAATCCATCCCTGACCGAGCAGGTGAAGGCCAACCTCAAGGAGCGCATCCTCAACGACGTGTTCGAAGAGGGGCGGATCCCCCCCGAGGCCGAGCTCGCCGCCGAGCTCGGAGTGAGCCGAACGACGGTGCGAGACGCGCTCAGCCGCCTCGAGCACGAAGGCGCCATCTCCAGGCGGCAGGGGTCGGGGACGTTTGTCAACAAGCCGGTGCTCCAGATCAAATCCCGGCTCGAGGAGATCTGGTCTTACGAACAGGTGCTCGAGGATCACGGGTACACGCCCTCGGTGGACGTGTTGCGGGTGGAGACCGGTCCGGCAGACGATTCCACCGCGGCGGTCCTCGACCTGGACGACGATTCCGACGTGCTGGTCATCGAGAAGCTGTTCCTGGAGGACGATCGACCCGTCGTGCTGACGGTCAACCGTATCCCCACCGACATCGTGACCGACGCCGAGTACGAACGCGACAGCGCTACCCCGGTCTACGAATTCCTGGAGGAACACTGCGGACGCTTTTTGGCTTACTACGTCTCCGACATCGTGCCTGTGCAACTCGACGACGAGCAGGCCGAACGCCTCGGTGTCGAGCAAGGGACCCTTGCCGTGTCCTTCGATGAAGTCGGCTACGACCAGGACAACGCCCCCGTGGTGCACGCCACCTCGTACTTCCGCGACGACCTGCTCCGATTCCGCCTGATCAGGCGAAGGAGCCTGACCACGACCAACAGAAGGAGCACCTGATGCAGACCCACCTACGCGGCCGTGACATGATCACCACCCAGGAGTGGACCAAGGACGAACTCGACACCGTGATCGACGTCGCCGTCGACCTCAAGCGACGCCGCGCCCTTGGCGAGCCGCACCCGCTGCTCCGCGACAAGGTACTGGCCATGTTGTTCTTCTTCTCCAGCACCCGCACCCGAGCGAGCTTCGAGGCCGGAATGGCCCAACTCGGTGGCCACGCCATGTTCCTGGACTCCACCAGCACCCAGATCGGGCACGGTGACACCTGGAGGGAGATCGGCGAGATTCTCGGCCGATACGACGACGGGATCGCCATCCGCCAAGTCGACTGGGGAATCGGCAACGACTACATCAGGGCGGTGGCAGAGGCCAGCCGTACCCCAGTGCTCAACATGCAGTGCGACTGGTATCACCCGTTCCAGGCGCTGGCGGACCTGCTGACGATCATCGAGCACAAGGGCGATCCCCGCAACCTGACCGTGAACGTCAGCTACGCCTATGCGGCCAGCTACCAGAAGCCGATCAGCGTGGCGCAGAGCGAGATCTTGTTGTTGACTCGGTACGGCGCCAACGTCAGGCTCACCCGGCCCCCCGAGTTCACGCTGATGCCAGAGATCCTTGCCCAAGCGACGGAGAATGCCAAGGCCGCGCACGGCTCGTTCGAGGTGATCGAAGATTTCGACGAAGGGATGAAGGGTGCCGACGTCGTCTACGCCAAGAGCTGGGGCTCCATGCTGACCACAGACGACCTCGACGAGTCGGCCAAGATCTCAGAGCGGTACACCGATTGGATCACCGACGAACGCCGCATGGCGATGGCCGACGGCGATGCCATCTACATGCACCCGCTACCCGCGGACCGCAACATCGAGGTCACCGACGAGGTGATCGACGGCCCGCACAGCCGGGTCTTCGACCAGGCGGAGAACCGCCTCCACGTCCAGAAAGCGGTGATGGCGCTCACCATGTGAGCAAAATGGGCTCCCCGCTCCCGTCGTATGTGCTTGGAGTCTCACTCAGTGAGTACCCAGACACGCGCGATGCACGTGACCGAAACGTCGCGTGGGAGGGTGAGCAAGGGTATGGATGGTATGGGCGACATGGACATGTGAACCATTCGGTTGTACCACCACCGCGGTTCACATGAGACCGACGAACGGCGCCGGGCGCTTGAATGAACAGCAGCCGGTCCGGTCGGCGCTGATCACACAGCTGACCTGAGAGGATCGCCGTTTCGTCGTGGGCGCCTACTTTGGATGAGCACGGAACCAGTCCACGGTGCTCGGGATGGACTCATCCAGAGGGGTTGCGTGCTGGTCAAAGGCGGATTCGAACGCACTCGAGTCGACGACGAACGGCTCTTCGAGCTGATACAGCACCTCTTTGACCTCGCGCACGTTTCCGTTGAACAGTGCGACCAGGTTGACCACGAAGGGCGGCATCGGCGACACCGTCGAGTCTGTCCCCGCCGCGTCGCTGATCTTCTCAACGAAGCCACGGGTTGTGGTTATCGAGGCATTGGGTAGGTGCCACGCCCTCCCGTCCGCTTCATCGCGGGCGCCCAGGGTCGCCAGACCTGCCGCGATATCGGGTATGTAGCTGAAGGTGTGTGGCTGATCAGGGTCGCCCATCACCCGCGCGTTCTTCCCGGCCAGGACCGGATAGAACACGCGCTCGCCCATCTGGCTCAGCAGCCCGCGGGGCCCGAAGTAGTCGGCGGCACGACCAATGGCCACCCGAACCTTGCCCGCCTCGTGAGCGGCGAGGAGATCCTCAGCCATCTGCGCCCGTACCCGTCCCTTGGCGCCGGTCGCTGCGTAGGGCAGATCCTCGGTGAGAGGCGCGCCGCCGGTGGGACCGTACATGTACAGGTTCTCGAACGAAACCAGTTTTGCCTCCGCTGCTGTAGCCGCTTCCACGACGGCGGCCTGTAGCGGCGGAAAGAGCTCTGGCCACTTGGTGTACGGGGGGTTGAGGCATTGGTAGACGACCGCGGCCCCGTGAGCAACCTCCGCGGTGAACCGTGGATCGGAGACGTCACCTCCGAGGATCTCGACCCCGTCGGGGGCGTCGGCATGGCCGCTTCGATTGACTGCAATCACCTGCTCCGCAGCCGCGAGCTGTTCGACGAGGGCCAGACCAACCGCGCCGGTACCAAATATCACATGAGCCGCCATCTCTCCCCTTCCGTTGGCAACCGGGAGCGCCTTGAACATCGCGCTCCAGGGTCGTGGGACCGCCACGCTACCGCCCACCACGATCGTGCATATTTTGGGCGGGCTCCACCCCGATGACGATGACGCCGGGTTCGGTCAGAAGGGACTCATTTCAAGCCCCGACCTGTGCGGGTGACGCGGCCGCGTATCGCAAGTGACACCGATCACCGACCACGAAACAGAAACGCAAACTCTTCGCCGGTCTGCGCGGTAACGGCACGTCGGCGTGCCCTTTCCAAGTCTCGATATTCGAGGGCTACATCCAATCGAGTGGCGCGACCGTTACTGGTTCTGTGATGCCTTTGGCGTCAACGTCGTACTGGTCGCCAACGCGGAACGTATCGTCGAGCTCGACAGCCGCCTCGTGGCTCAGCAGGATCTCGTCGCCGGCAGCAGCGGAACCAATGCGGGCCGCCAGATGCACCTGCTGACCGACCAACTCTCCATCCGCTTCCAGGATCGGGCCGGCATGGATGCCGATCCTCACCTTCGGTGCGAAGCCAGTGTCCTTCCGGTGCTGACGCAAGGTACGTTGGATTTCGATGGCGCACCCGGCGGCGTCGTCCGGGGACTCGAAGGTCGCGAAGAATCCGTCCCCCGTGCGGTTGACCTCGTCGCCGCCGTAATTGACGAAGATATCCCGCAGCGTCCGGTCGTGCCACGCGATGAGGTCTGCCCACGCGTCGTCTCCGATCGCGCCGATCAGGCTGGTCGAAGCCACAATGTCGGTGAACATCATCGTGCGCACGGTCGGTGTCACCGGGACGGTCCCTAGCGGGGACATATCGGCTATCCGCGCCAGGTCCGTGCGAGCACCGAGCCGTTCGAACTCGTCCTTTGCGGCATCGAGCTCGAGGTTCCCCATCTCCGGCGACCCGCTGGCCGTCAGTGCCATGGCGAGATCGCAACGGGCCCGGGCGGTTTCGTACGGAAGTCCTTCGGCGACCAGGTCGTCGACGACCTTCTGGTGCAAGGCGACTGCGTCGACGTGGCGGCCCTCGGCGCCGGCGATTCGCCCCGAGCCTTGGGTGGCGAAGGTACGAAGCAGGTCGGAGTCGAAGCGCTCTGCCAGCTCGGCCAGTTCGGCCGCGTGGCGCTCGGCCGGATCGGCCATATGGGCCGCTAGGGCGATCTCGATCGCGCTCGGCAAGAGTTTGGCCCGGGTCAGGAGATCCTCGATCCCGTCCAATCTAGATTCGATCATCGAAGAGGCCGCCTCGGCATGGCCGTCAGAGAGCTTCAGCAGCGCCATTCCCGGCATCGGGCTCGATCCCAACGCATGCGCTCTGCGGAAAGCCTCGTCGGCGGCGTCGCGGTCACCCAGGTTGAGACGGATCATTCCCAGCTCATTGAACGCCGCCGCCATGTATGGGCCGAAGTCGCCCAACTCGTCAGCCGCGCGGGTCGCCTCGGCCTCGGCATCGGACCACGCGCCCCGCAGCCGCATCATCTCGGAGCGACGGATCCGACAGATTCCGGGGAATCCACTCGCATTCCCCTGTTCCTCGCACCAGCGCATGGCCTGATCGCTCCACTCGGCGGCGCGGCGATAGTCCGCCATCGACGCAGATACGTCGATCATGTTGCACAGGATGCGCCCGGTGACACGTGGCCCCAACTCTCCGGTCAGCACGCTGACCATCGACTCCTCCATCAGCGCCATGCCACGCCCAACGTCACCCGCGGCGATCGAAAAGCGTCCCTGATCGTGAAGCCCGAGCACTTCAACGTCGCGGTCACCGGTGTCCCTCCCGATCTCCTCCACCTGTGACGAAAGCTCGATTGCTTCCTGGAGGCCGTTCTCGGTGCCGGCCGCGAACACGGCCTCGAGACGGCGAAGGTTGCCGAGCGCCGGGGTCGCGGGCTCGTCTTGGAGAAGACGAGAAGCTCGCGCCATCCACCCTCGTGCCGCCGAAGGCTGGAGCCGCAGCGCATGGTGCTCTGCGAGGTCGATCGCTGATTGTGCTGCGTCGACATTGCGGCCGGCTGCTGAGTAGGTCTTGAAGGCGCGTTCCCGAGCAGCGATCGTGTCATCCAGGCTTCCGCACCACCAAGCTGACTCTGCCAGTGCTTCGAGGTGCCCAGGCTCGCTTTCCTCGGCGTCGAGAAGCGGGAGGAGTTCCTCGTAGGCAGTTGCCCAATCGTGTCGCTCCCAGGCACGCATCCCGGAGGCAATGTTCGTCTCCAGCATGAGTCTCCGACCTGTCCGGCAGCGGGCCCCAGTCTAGCGACGGGCCAGCATGACCGGCAGCTGCTGCATGGTTGGGCCGCGGCGAGTGCGAGATATCGTACGTAGGTGCGGGCGGTACAAACCGCCCGACGCAAACTGCGCTTCAGCCATCGGCCAGAAACGCCTCGTAGTCCTGTGGCGTGTTGATATCCCTGGGTGCGGTTTGGGCGACCGTCACCCTGGTGACTCTCCCCGAATCGTCGTGGGCCAGCATCCGCCACAACACATTGGGTCCTTCGACCTTGGCGGCCTCCTCAAGCGCGGCCGCCGACAGGAGGAATGGGTGGCTTGCCCGATCGAGATACGCCGTCACCGCCGCCCACGGCGCCTCCGCTTCCCACCAGTCGATGACCGTATCGATCACCGCGGAAGAGATGCCGGGCATGTCGGCGGGCAGGGTGACGAAAGCATCGGCCTCGACCGATTTCGCACCTCGCACCACCGAAGCCATGTTGGGTAGGTGAAAGTCCGGGTTGAAGATCACGGTCGCCCGCTCGGTGACCAGTGAATCGCCCACCGCCTCAGCGTTCGCTCCGGTGACGACAACGACATGATCGAGTCGCGACGCCTCCGCGCTGGCGATCACGACATTGAGCAGGGTCGATCCGCGGTACGGCAAGAGCTGCTTTGGCTCGCCCATGCGCGTCGCCGATCCAGCGGCGAGCACAATGCCGGCGATGGCGGCCATCTCAGACTCCTGCGATGTCCTGGGGGCGCACCGGCACCCTGGTCAGGGGCCTGCCCGTCGCCGCCCGAATGGCGGCCACGACTGCGGGCGTCGAGCTGATCGTCGGGGACTCACCGATGCCCTTGGCGCCGAACGGTCCCCAGTGCGCAGGCTCTTCGATCAGGCGTGAGCCCACATCGGGCATATCGAGCAGGGTGGGGATCAGATAGTCGGTGAAGGTCGGGTTCAGGATGACCCCATCCTCCAGGATGAGCTCTTCCATGATGGCGAACCCGACCCCCTGGGCGATGCCGCCCTCGAGCTGGCCGACGATGGCCTGCGGGTTGAGCGCCTTGCCCACATCCTGAGCCGTGTCGATCTGGACGACTCGCACCAGCCCGAGCTCCGGATCGACGTCGACCACGGCCCGATGTGCCGCCACCACGAAACCGGCGTGGGGATTGCCCTGACCGAACTCGTCTGGTTCCTCGGTCGGCGGGTGCCGGTAGCGAACCCATTGTTCGATTGGAGCGTCGGCGGTCACCGCGTCGAGGGTCGCCACCAGCTCGCCTCCGCTGTACACCCCGTCGTTGGTGAGCTCGTCACCTCCGAACTGTTGGAGGATCTTGTCACGGAGCCCGACGGCGGCCTCATAGACGGCGCCACCGGTCATCTGGGTCTGTCGCGACGCCGACGTCGACCCGGCCGAGCCAATCTGCGAGGTATCGGCGGAAACCCAGGCAACTGCCTGTATGCCGAGCACGGTGCGGGCGATTTGCTCACATATCGTCACCAGGCCCTGGCCGACCTCGATTGCGGCGGTGTGGATCTCCAGACCTGCCGGGGTCAGGACGAGGAGCACCTCGGAGAAGTCGTCGAACGCCTCGGAGAACGCCAGGTTCTTGAGGCCGAGGGCAAAACCAACACCTCTCACTACCGCGTCCTTCGGCGTGGTCAGGCCGGTTCCTCCTGGAAGGCGCCTCGGGTCGTCGGGAATTGCCGCATCCGGCATCGGGATCGCCTCGAGCTCATCGATGACTCGCAGCGTCGGCAGCGAGCCCTCAACGATCTGACCCGACGTTGCCATCGGATCTCCTGGGCCGAGGGCATTTCGCCGACGCACCTCGAGCGGGTGCAACCCGAGCGCTTCGGCGAGCCGGTCCATCTGACTTTCGTACGCAAAACACACCTGCACCGCCCCGAAGCCGCGCATCGCCCCTGCCGGTGGATTGTTGGTCCTGGACACGGCGGCGTCTACAAAGACGTTGTCGCATTTGTACGGGCCAACGGTGAAGAACGAGGCGTTGGCAAGCACGGCATGGCTGGTGTGAGCGTAAGCGCCGCCGTCGAGGACCATGTCGACGGTCACCTTCACGAGCCTCCCCTCATCATCGGCCTCGTGCCGGTACCGCATCCGAGCAGAATGGCGCTTGACGTGGCCGGCGAACGACTCGGTCCGGTCGTACACGATCCGAACCGGACGGCCGGTCCGTAGCGCCAGCATCGCAACATGGATGTGGAGCGAGATGTCCTCGCGGGCTCCGAAGGCACCGCCGATCCCAACGGGGTGGCACCGGACGTCGTCTGGCTCCATGTCGAGGCTGGCGATGATCTGGGCGTGGTCGATGTGGATCCATTGGGTGGTCACATGGAGATCCACCCCACCGCTGCCATCCGGAATCGCCAGTCCCGCTTCGGGGCCGAGCGGGGCCTGATCCTGGATGGCGGTCTCGTACTCACCCTCGATCACCACCGACCCTGCGGCGTCGGCGTCACCGCGGCGGATCACCATGTCGCGATAGGTCTCCCCCGCCGCTCTCGCTTGGTCGGGGTCGGTGACCGGTGGGAGCGGCTCCCACTCGACGATGATCGCCTCAACCGCGGCCCTGGCCGTCTCCTGGTCATCGGCGGCCACGATCGCAACCGGCTCTCCCCAATACCGGGCGACGCCATCGCACAATACGGGCTGATCCTGCTCCACCTGGCCGAACGTAGGACGGCCTGGAACGTCGTCCTGGGTGAGAACTGCCCTGACGCCGGACATGACCACAGCGGGGGTGATGTCGAGCTCGACCAACCTGGCGTGCGCATACGGGCTGCGGAGCGTGGCCCCCCACAGCATGCCGTCGATCCACAGATCTGAGCCGTAGGCGAAGTTGCCGCTGAGCTTGGCGACGCCGTCCGGCCGCGGCGCGCTCTCACCGATCCCGGCGGCAACGCGTTCCTTGGTGCCGACGGTCATGTGCCGTCCTCCGCCAGCCGGTCGAAGGCGCGGAGCAGCGCTCCGTAGCCGGTGCAGCGACAGATGTTGCCGGAGAACGCCTCTCGCATCGTCTCCTCGTCGGGGTTGGGGTCGGCTGCGAACAGATGGGCGGCGGTGATGACAAAGCCGGGAGTGCAGAAGCCACATTGCACCCCGCCCTCGTCGAGGATCGCCTGTTGGATCGGGTGTAGGGCGCTGCCGTGGGCGATCCCCTCGACCGTTGTGATCGTCGTCCCTTCACAGTCGCCGACCATGACGAGACAAGAGCACAGGTTGGCGCCGTCGACGATCACCGAACACGACCCACACTCACCCTGCTCGCAGGCGTTCTTGGATCCGGCAAGACCGAGGTTGTCGCGGAGCACCGTCAGCAGGCTCTCCCACCCTGCGACGGTGGCGCTGCGTTCCTCTCCGTTGATGGTGAAGGTGACGATCATGCGGCCAGACACCTTTCCACGAGGCGGCGGGCGAGGACCCCCGAAGCGTGTCTCCGATAGGCCTCCGTCGATCGGTGATCGGTGATCGGCCGAACCTCGTCGGAGACGATGCGGGCGAACTCTGTCAGCGCCGCATCGGAGATCGATGTCTCCGCGTTGATCATCTCCTCTGCTCGGTAGGCGCGGATCGGCACGGGTGCCACCGAGCCCAGCGCCACCCGGAACCCGTCGTCGCCTCGCGCAACAACGCAGTTCACCATGGCAATCACCATCACATTGCGAACCCCGACCTTGGCGAACTCCTGGGAGACGGGCATCTGCTCGGGGAGGAGAATCGCAGTGATGATCTCGTCGGGGGCGAGCGTCGTCTCTTTCACTCCGACGAAGAACTCGGTCCATGGGATGATCCTGGTACCACGACTTCGCGAGGCGACCTCGATTTCGGCATCGACGGCTGCGATCCAGGGCAGCCCGTCCCCCGCAGGGCTTGCTGTCGCCACATTGCCACCGAGGGTGCCGGCTGCACGGATCTGCGGCGATCCGATGGTCCGGGCGAGTTGGCCGAGGGCTCGGTGCGGACCGTCCTCGAGACGCGCCCAGGTCACGGCAGCCCCGATGCGCCGACCTTCCCACTCCAGCAGCTCCTCGCAACTGCGCACCGCGATGACTCCGGCTGGGCGGTGATAGCTGAGATTTACCTCCACCATGAGGTCGGTGCCCCCGGCGAGCAATTCTGCCTCAGGGTGCTCGGCCCTCGCATCGAGCGCGGTTGATAGATCACCAGCAGCCAGAAAGTGCATTGGCGTAAACCTAGCCGTCCCCCCGTCACACCCCGCCTCAGCGAGAAGAGCTAGCCCAACAGCCGATTGGCCGCCGCGTTGTGCCGCTCCAGCAACTGCGGCAGGTCGATGCCTACGACCTCCCCGTCGCTGACTACCGCCCGCCCGTGAACGTAGGTGTGATCCACGTTGACCGGGGCTGTCAGCAGCACGGCAGCCAGCGGATCGTGCGCACCCGCGTATCCGACCCGATCCAACGAGATCGCGGTGAAGTCTGCGGCCTTGCCCGGCTCGAGCGAACCGACGTCGGTCCGGCCGAGAACAGCTGCCGACCCCGTCGTTGCCAGTCGCAGCGCCTCCCGGGGCGAAAAAAGCGGCCCTTCCTCACCGGCCGCGGCGAGCCGGGCCACCAGCATTGCCTGACGGACCTCCCCCAGCAGATGACTGCCGTCGTTGCCCGCCGAGCCGTCAACGCCGATGCCAGTCCGCACACCGGCCGCTAAATATCCCCGCAGCGGTGCGATTCCGGAAGCGAGGCGCATGTTCGAGGTAGGACAATGGGCCACCCCGGTCCCCGCCGACGCCATGCGCGCTATCTCGGCATCGTCGACGAAGACACCGTGGGCATACCAGACGTCGTCACCAGCCCAGCCCAGGTCTTCCATCAGCTCGACGGGCCGCATCCCGCAGAGCCCGAAACAGAACTGCTCCTCATCGAGGGTCTCGGCCACATGCGTGTGCAGATGCACTCCGTAAGCCCTGGCCAGATCGGCAGCTTCCCGCATCAGATCGGTGCTGACCGAGAACGGCGAGCACGGGGCCACTACCACCCGCACCATGGCACCCGGCTTCGGATCGTGGAACGTCTCGATTGCTTGCTGGGTCTTGGCAAGGATTGCATCCTCGTCTTCGACGACCGAGTCCGGCGGCAGGCCTCCGGCGCTCTCCCCAAGCGACATCGATCCACGGGCCAGGTGGACGCGAAGCGGAATCGTCTCGGCCGCCAGTACTTGGTCTTCGAACGATGAGCCATTGGGATAGAGGTAGAGGTGGTCCGACGAGGTAGTACACCCCGACAGCGCCAGCTCGGCGAGGGCAACCTGGGTGGACAGGATCACATCCTCGGGAGTCATGCGTGCCCAGATCGGATACAGAACGCGCAGCCATTCGAACAACGGAGCGTTGAGCGCCCCCGGGACAACCCTGGTCAAGGTCTGATAGAAGTGGTGATGGGTGTTGATCAGCCCGGGAAACACCACGTGACCGGAAAGGTCGAGGACCTCGTCGGCATCGTCGGGAAGGTCCACGGAAGGCCCGACCTGTTCGATCCATCCGTCTACGGCGTACAGGCCCCCATCATCGATCTCGGTGCCCGCATCATCCATCGTCGCCAGCACGGTGGTGTGTTTGATCAGAAGGCTGCTCACGGGCGCCAACAGTAGAGCCTCGCATGTCCGGGTCTCCCCATGTTCCCGTTTCGATGTAGGCGAGTCGCGAGTGGGTCAGCGATCGAAGGGAAGCGGGCCGGTGAGCTCCGGCGACAATGTCTCGACATTCCACACACCGACCCAGCGGGATTGGCCATCGGGGCCGGTGAAGTCCTGCACGATGCGCAATGCCGCCCCTGTTTCGTCTAGCCAGACGTCCGCTCTGTCCCCGCCGGCAACAAAAGCCAACCGAACGGTCGCCCTATCAGCCACCCGCTCGTAGCCCACGATTTCGGGTTGGGCGTCGAGCACCAACGCGGCGGCGCTTTGCGCCATCGACCAATCGGAAAGAGGTCCGAACACCGGCCATTCGAACCCCACCGCCTCGTGCCAGGTTCCATCTTCATCTGGATACATCGTTCCGAACCCCGGCACCGCGATCTGGCGGTATCCCGTCGGTGCGTCCCAGATGACGAGCCCGTCGAAGTACGTGATGGTCATTTGCTGGTCGAGCTGACTTGCATCAAGCCCTTGCGCTACCAACCCTTCGAGCCCATCAACAGCCGCGAGGGAACTCGATATCCGAGCACGCGGGTGCGGCATCCCGAAGGCGCCAACGAGCGGCTCCAGCTCGTCGATCGAAGGAAACCCAGCGGGTCGCGGGATAACAACACCGGGTGGAGCGAGGAGTGCGGTGGTTCGAGCTGCGACCACATCAACGCCAACGGTCATCGCTTCGGTGGGGATCGGTGCCGTCTCGACCACTCCCGTCGTGGTGCTGGTCGCAATGGTCGCCGCGAGGTCGGTGGCCCAATCGCTGGTTTCGGCGCGAGCCGTCGCACAGGCGGTGACGACGACCGCCAGGAGCACGAGCAATGCCCAACGGGTCATGAATCAATGATCGGCTGTGACGCCAAAACCTTGATGGGCCGCTCGATTCCAATCGCTGACACATCCGTCATCTGATGGGAACACCGGCATCGGTAGAGTGTGCGAAAACCGTCGCTATGCGCATTCGAGAGGAGCGATCTCGACCGTGATCCGCGCCTACCATCGACCGACAACGCTCGAGGACGCCCTCTCTCTGCTGGAGTCGGACGGCGCCGCGGTCCTCGCCGGGGGCACATCGCTGATCGCCTCCGGTGCTGCAACAGCGGTCGTCGACCTCCAGGACCTCGATCTCTCCACCATCGGTCTCGCCGACGACCGCATCGCCATCGGTGCCATGGCACGCATCAGGGACATCGTCGACTCCGATCTGGTGCCGTTGATCCTGCGTGACCTTGCCAGACGCGAGGCTCCGAACACGATTCGCAACGCGGCAACGGTTGGAGGAACCATCGCATCGCGGGATCCGGAGAGCGAGCTGGTTGCCGGGCTGCTCGTCCACGACACGAGGGTCACCATCGTTACCGGTGACGGACCACATACGGTCGCCCTCCCCGACTACCTGGCGGCACCGACGCCCGGGATCATCACCGAAATCACCATCGAGCGCGGAGGGGCCTCCCAAGCTCGGCGGACAGGACGCACCCCGGCCGACCGCCCGATCGTGATGGCGGTGGCGCGGCGCACCGACGATGGGGAAGTGCGTGTGGCCCTGACCGGGATCGCGGCATTCCCTGTACTGGTCGATGCCGGCGGGCTCGCCGCGTTCGACCCGCCGGCAGACTTTCGTGGCACCACCGAGTACCGGCGCCACCTCGCCGAGACGCTGGCGGCTCGCGTGACCAGCGCGGTCGGTGAATCCATATGAAGATCAACGTCACCATCAACGGTGAGCCGATGACGCTCGACTGCGAGCCCCACGACTCGCTCCGCCGAGTGCTGCGTAGGGAGGGGTTCTTCAGCGTGCGGTTCGGCGCCGAAACCGGCGAGACCGGTGCGGCGGCAGTGCTCGTCGACGGGAAGCTGGTCTCGGCGGAGATTCTGCTCGCCGCCCAGGTCGACGGACACCGGATCGAGACGATCGAGGGCCTGGCCAAGCCGGGGAGCATCCATCCCATCCAAACCGCATTCATCGAGAGCGGGGCCATGCAATCGGGGTACTCGACGCCGGCGCAGATCCTGGCCGCCAAGGAACTGCTCGACGTCGAAGCCAGCCCAACCGAGGCCGAGGTGCGCGACGCTCTGACCGGGGTCCTCGACCGGGAGACCGGATACATCCGGCCGGTACACGCCATCCTCCGAGCCGCCGCAGCCATGCGCGGCGAAGAGGTCGAGGACGTCACGCTCGAATACGTCGCGCCGCTCACCCAGCCGTTGTTCGCCGACGAGGGCGCGGCAGATCTTGCCGGTCTTCCGGTGCTCTCGCCCCGCATCGTTCGCAGCCCCGAAGTCCCGCAAACCAGGGTCGTCGGGCAGCCGGAACCGAAGGTGGACGCTCTCAAGCTGGCAAAGGGGCACCCGGCCTTCGTCGACGACATCGAGATCCGGGGCCTGCTCCACGCCAAGGTGCTGTACAGCCCACACGCCCATGCCCGGATCGTTGCCATCGACGACTCCAAGGCCCGTGAGCTCGACGGGGTGCGAGCCGTGCTCCATCACGAGAACGTCAAAAGGGTTCGGTACGCGTCCGGCGGGCAGAGCTACCCCAACCCGCTCCCCTACGACCAGGTGAGCTTCGACAACAAGGTCCGTTACGTCGGCGACCGGGTCGCCGCAGTCGCCGCCGATACCCCGGAGATCGCGCTGGCCGCCCTCGACCTCATCGACGTCACCTACGAGGTGCTCCCTGCAGTGTTCGAGGAGAGTGACGCCATTGCCGAGGGTGCGCCGGTGATCCACGACGAGGCAGACATGGAGGGCGCCCACGATGCCTCCAGAAACATCGTCCACCAGATCGCCGCCGACAGCGGCGACGTCGATGCCGCCTTCTCCGAGGCCGACCACGTGTTCGAGCAAACCCTGCGGGTACACCAGGTACAGCCCGCCCCGATCGAGCCGCACATCGCCATCTCGTGGTGGGACAGCGACGAGCGCCTGGTGATCAGAACCTCGACCCAGGTGCCATTCCACACCAGGAGGATGGTGGCCCCGCTCCTCGGCCTCGCCGTGAAGAAGATCCGCATCATCAAACCACGCATCGGTGGTGGCTTCGGGGTCAAACAAGAGATGCTGATCGAAGACATCGTCGGTCACCTGACGATGGCGACCGGCAAACCGGTGCGACTCGAGTTGACCCGCCACGAGGAGTTCGTGTCCAGCAGGACCCGCCATCCCCAGACCGTGACCTACAAGACCGGGGTGACCAAGGACGGTCGGCTGGTAGCGCAGGAAATGCGCATCCTCGCCAACACCGGCGCCTATGGCACCCATGGGCTCACCGTGCAGATGGTCTCAGGGTTGCGCGGCCTCAGTTCGTACAACTGCCCGAATAAGCGCTTCCGCTGCGATGTGGTCTACACCAACATCCCGGTACCCGGTGCCTACCGCGGCTACGGAGCCCCGCAAGCGCTGTTCGCTCTCGAAGCGCATATGGAAGATATTGCCGCTGCCCTCGACATGGATGCCATCGAGTTCCGACGCCTCAACTGGACCACGGTCGGCGACCCCATCGACATCGCCCCCCTCCTCGGCGAGGGCGGCGACGTCGACGAGGCAGTGGTGCCGGTGATCACTTCCAGCGGCCTCGAGGAGTGCGTAGCACAAGGTCAGCGAGCCATAGGCTGGGACCGCAGGAGCGATCCGGAATGGCGCGCTCCCGCAGACCGGCCTCATATCAGGCGCGGCCTCGGATTCGCCATGTGTATGCACGGCACCGCCATCCCCGGCCTCGACATGGGAGCCGCCAGCATCAAGATCAATGACGACGGCTCGTTCAACCTGCTTGTCGGCGCCACCGACCTTGGGACGGGGGCGGACACCGTGCTCGGCCAGATCGCCGCCGAGGTACTGGGCGTTCCACTCGACGACATCCTCCTCTACGCCGCAGACACCGACATGACCCCGTTCGACACAGGCGCCTATGCCTCAAGCACCACCTACATCTCAGGCATGGCGGTGAAGCGCGCCTCCGAAGAGGCGCGGAGCCAGGTGGTCGACCGTGCCGCCCGCATCCTCGGTACCACGGTCGGCGAGATCGACCTGCACGACGGAAACGCCTGGTCGACAGACGGGCGATCGGTGAGCATCGAAGAAATCGCGCTGTCCACGCTGCACCAAGAGCAGCAGCACCAGATCATGGGTACGGCGTCGTACGTCTCTCCCGAGTCGCCTCCGCCATACGCAGCCCAATTCGCCGAGGTCGAAGTGGACATCGACACCGGCCAGGTGACGGTCACCTCGCTGGTCATGGCCGTCGACTGCGGGGTGCCGATCAACCCGGTCACCGCCTCCGGCCAGGTCGAGGGTGGAATGATTCAGGCGCTCGGCTACGGCCATTGCGAAGAGATGGCGTACGACGAAGACGGCCGGATGGTCAACGCCAGGTTCGGCCCATACAAGATCTACCGTGCGGACGAGATGCCACGCATCGAAGCCATTCTGGTGCAGACCATGGAGAAGAGCGGGCCGTTCGGTGCCAAGGCCATCGCCGAGATCCCGAAGGACGGGGTTGCCCCGGCAGTGAGAAACGCCGTCGCCAACGCCACCGGCGCCAGAATCGACGCCATTCCGCTCACGCCGGAACGGGTCTGGCGAGCGTTGCAATCGGTGTGACCAAGTCGTGACAGCAAATCAACCGCTCCTTGCCGAGATGTCGACGGCAATAGCCGAGCGACGGCCGGTCGTGCTCGCCACCATCGTTGCCACCAGACGATCGGTGCCACGCCACTCCGGTACCAAGATGCTCATTTACTCCCAGCGTGAGCAGTCGGGGACCATCGGCGGTGGCGAGCTGGAGTCGCGGGTGATCGAGGACGCACTCGAAGCGCTGCGCACCGGCAAGACTCGTCTGGAGACATACGCCCTTGTCGACCCCGATCGGGGGGACGCCGGCGTTTGCGGTGGAGAGCTGACCGTCTACCTGGAGCCGTACATGCCCCCACACACCATCTTTGTCATCGGCATCGGCCACGTTGGTGCGGCCGTCGTCGACCTCGCCCACTGGCTTGGCTATCGAACGATCGCGAGCGACGACCGAGCCGAACGGGTCAGCGAGGAGGCGCTGCCTGATGTCGACGTGCGAATTGCCGGCTCTGTTGCCGCTGCCCTCGCCGCGGCGCCGGTCACCGAAGACACTTCGGTTGTGGTCGTCTCCAGGAGCGTCGACATCGACCTGGACGCCATCCCCCGGCTGCTGGAGACCCCGGCCCGCTACATCGGCGTCATGGGCAGCGAGCGGCGCTGGATCACCACCAAGCAACAGCTCGTCGAAAACGGCCTCGCCGAGGCCGCTCTCGATCGGATCCACGTCCCGGTCGGCATCGAGCTCGGTGCCGAGACCGTTGAGGAGATCGCAGTATCGATCCTCTCTGAGATCATCAAGGAGACCCGTTCGGCAATCGTTCAAGAAGACGATTGATGCCGGAGAACCTAGTCGTCGTGCGTGGTGGCGGGGACATTGGGACGGGCACGGCGTGGCGGCTCAACCGAGCGGGGTTTCCCGTCGTTGTTCTCGAAATTCCGCGGCCGCTCACGGTGCGACGCACCGTCGCTTTTTCCACCGCGGTTACCGAGGGAGCCATCGTGGTCGAAAATGTCGAGGCGGTGCTCGTCGACACACCAAACGACGCCATCGGGGCCACGGCAGACGCGGTTGCCGTGCTGGTGAGCGAAACCATTCCGCAGTTCCCGACTGCGGTTTCCGTTGTCGTCGACGCTCGGCTCGCCAAGAAGCCTCTCGACACCACCCGGGGTATGGCGCCTCTGGTGATCGGCCTTGGTCCCGGCTTTGTCGCTGGTGACAACTGCGACGCCGTGGTTGAGACCAACCGGGGGCACCATCTCGGGCGTGTGATTTGGGAAGGTGCGGCAGAAGCGGATACCGGGGTTCCTGGCCGGGTAGGCGGTGAGTCCTCGGGCCGTGTGGTCCGGGCCACCGCCGACGGCAGCGTCGAGTGGGACGTCGAGATCGGAGAGCTGGTCACCGCGCAACAGACCCTCGGCCGGATCGGCGAAGGCAGAGTGCCTGCACCGATCGCCGGCGTGGTTCGGGGCCTGATCGCCCCCGGCCCGGTCAGAAATGGTCTCAAGATTGGCGATATCGATCCGAGGGCACACCTATTGACATGCTTCGAGATCTCGGACAAGTCTCTGTCCGTCGCCGGCGGAGTCCTCGAGGTGGTGATGACGTGGTTGCACCAGCGGTAGGCGAATCGTTGACGGACCGACTCGGCCTGGGAGAGCGTGATTTGGTCTCATTCGTCGGAGCGGGTGGCAAAACCACGCTGATGCTCAAGCTCGGCCGTGAGCTGGCCGACGCCGGGCACCGCGTGGTGATCACCACCACGACGAGGATGAGCACCGATGAGGTCGAGTCCCCTGTGGTCGACCCCGGCGGGGCGGTCGAGGCGAATCTCGAACGGGGAGGGGTGGTGTACGTCGTACACCGCGGGGCGGAGTCGAAGATGACCGGGCCGTCCCCGGCAGAGGTGAACGCAATGTTCTCGTCCACGTCGGCCGATTACATCCTGGTAGAAGCCGACGGAGCCAGGGGCCGGTCACTCAAGGCTCCTTCCCAGTTCGAGCCGGTCATACCATCGGCGTCGACCGTTGTCGTCGTCGTCACCGGGATCGATGCCATCGGACGTTCGATAGCCACCGCCTGCCACCGCCCGGAACGCGTGGCGGCCATCCTGGAGCGACCGCTCACTTATCACCTCGGTCCGAGGGACGTGGCGCGGGTACTTACCAGCGCTGCCGGTGGATTGAAGGAGGTTCCCCCAAACGCCAGGGTCGTCGTCGCCGTGACCAAGGTCGGAACGGACGACATCGAAGCTGCCAGAGACCTCACCACACAAGTCGTCGCCGACCCCGACATCGAGCGCGTTGTGGTGATACCGCGGTCGTAGCGAGCTCCACGAGGTCCGCAAATACGGCACGATCCGATCTCCATCGGCGCCCTAGGAACGCGACCCGCGTACCCAGGGCTGACAACCCCGATACGCCGGTGTGAGCCCTGGGTACGCGGTCGTAGCGGGTTTTAGATCGGGGGTGACCAGCCTTTGCGATCCTTCGTCCGCACCACGAACCTGAGACCGGACCAGGTGGCGTCGATTGCGGCCACCTTGTTGTCGACAAGGCCGGCGTCCAACCCCAGCGTTTGAACCAAACCGAAGTCGAGCTCCGTCTCGATACCGGATGTCTGTTTTGGCCAGGCCACCCACAACCCCCCGTCGGATGGGAGCAACCCAATGGCTCGGGTGAAGCGCGATTCCAGCTCGGCAGCCGTGATGGCGAAGACAACCAGTACCGGACATGGCGTTCGTGGCGACCGGACGAGCGCTGCGCCTGTCGGGAGCGGGTCGAGCAGCTCCGCAAACGACGGAGGCGACCCAAAAGTGCCGACTCGATTGCCGGCCGTGATGCCGAGCTTACGGCTGAGCGGGGTGCCAGAGTATCCGGCGATCATGGCTGGCTCAGACCTCCGG